>JAGXRB010000322.1 GCA_018336075.1 Bacteroidota bacterium | reverse complement strand
TGTCGTAAGAGGCTCGGGCGTTGCTAAAGTTGCTGAACATAAGAATTATCTTGATATCCTTGAGAAAGTACGGCTCACTTTTGGTGCTGATTCTGAAGCGAAAACAAACTGGCGTTATGGAGGAACTGCCAATGCGCTGCAGTCATCTTCGGACCGGGGCAGTCAGGCCGTTAAGAATTTTAGCGAGGGAACGTTTACAGGCATCGAAAACATCAATGCCCATGCTGCAAGAAAACAAGTCTGGAATCGTGACTTTGCATGCTTTTCATGTCCTTTGGCATGTAAGAAAAGTGGTTTTGCCAAAGGTGCTTATGGAGGAGTCGTAAATGAAGGGATTGAGTACGAGACAGGAACGATGCTTGGAGCTAACCTGATGATTGATAATCTGAATGGATTGAATAAGCTTATTGAAATTGCTGATGATTATGGGATTGACATAATTTCTCTTGGCAATGTGATTGGCTTTCTGATGGAGTGCTACGAGAAAGGATTGATTGATATTGAATTTCTTGATGGCATTGACTTAAAATGGGGTAGTGTAGACGCAAGCATGGCCATGATACATAAAATAGGAAAACGCGAAGGTGTCGGCAACCCAGCTTCAAAAGGCGTGAAATATCTTGCAGCGCTCATTGGAAAGGGATCTTCTGATTTTGCAATTCATGTTAAAGGTCATGAACTGGCGGCATGGAATGTGCAGGGATATGCAAAAGGTATGGGAGTTTCATACACCACTGCCAACAGAGGTGCTTGTCACATGACAGGTGGAGAAGTTCCCCGACAAAATCAGTCGGCACTTCGCGATTCATTGGGCGCCTGTAGTTTTGCTGCTTCTTTTTATAAGGAAGACCTTGATTACAGACATTTTGTGAAAGTTATTACAGGATTTGATTTGACCGAACAGGACATAAATCAAGTTGGGGAGCGTGTTTTTAACCTTGAGAGGATGTTGAATTGTCGCGAGGGATTTAGTCGAAGAGATGATATGTTGCCTGAAAGATTTTTCAAAGATGCATACACTTTAGGTCCTCAAAAGGGTAAAGTAGTTGATAGACAGGAGTTCACGGAAATCATGGATGATTATTACAAAAATCGTGAATGGGCAGTAGATACAGGTGTTCCGGGAGAAGAAAAATTGAAATCCCTTCAGATTATTTGATCTGATTATTAAGGTAATCCTTGTATAAGTAAATGATAGGATTGGCGGGCTGAGTTAGATCAGAGAATTTTTAGAAATAAAGTCTGATTTAATGCAACTTTTAGCACATTTTATATGTCTAGTTTATGATTGTTAAAATTTTTCTTAAAAAGATTACTTTTGCATAATATTTGTAGTGTTAAAGTAAAATACGCAGCAATGAAAAAAATATTACTTTTTATTTTCTCCCTTATTGTTTCAACGACTGTTTCGTTTTCTCAGTCGTTGACTATAATTTATGAGGGTGCTCCTATTTCGAACGAAGATACAGTGCAGGTGAACGGAGAACTGCCAAATATTGCTTTTTATGAAATTGTATCTCATGCCCGGATTAAAAACAACACTGACCGGGAGGTAAGTGTAAAGGTCGAGCGCATTACTTTAGATACAGTTCCCGGGTCAATGAATCAGTTTTGCTGGGTTCAGTGTTTCGCTCCCTGGATTAGTGTCTCGCCATTGGCATATAAGATTCCTGCATACGACACCACAGCTGATGAAGTGTTTTCAGGGCATTATTTACCTCAAAATAAGATGGGCACATCAATATTAAAGTATGTGTTTTATTTGGAAAATAATCCTGATGATAAAGTCTCTTTTGTTGTACGATATGTTGTATCACCAGCATCAATTGAGGATATTGCATCAAAAATTAAGTTTGGAAATGCCTACCCAAATCCAGCAAATAATAAAGTGTCATTTAACTATGATTTTCCTATTGGTGTTACTACAGCTTCCTTGAAAATATATAATCTTTTGGGTCAGGCAGTAGCAGAGCAATCAATTTCAGAATCAACGGGAAGGCTTGAGATGCCTGTTAATAATCTAAACGAAGGAGTTTATCTTTACTCTTTGACAATCAATAACAGTGTAATAGTTACAAAAAAGCTGATTATCAGAAGATAAGAATTGTTTTTTTCTTCTTTACACATATTTTAACAAGTAAATTAATTTGATCAACCATATCATTTATTTGAATGGTTGATATCTTTTTTAGTTTTTTTACGCTTATTTTTCAGGCCTATCTAATTGAAATTCAATCTTTAAAGTAAATTTCGACTGATTACTATGGTTATAGTTTGCTTGAACAAAGTTGAAAATATCACAAATTGACTTATTTTTGCAAGTGACAGATAAGCTGTTTTGAACTAATTATGTCATAACTATATGACAATCAAATGGTTAAAGATGCGGCTTGTCTGTTTCATGCTCAAAATAAGAATCAAAAAGAACCATTTATGGGTATTAAACAGAAAACCTCTGATTTGCAGCAACGTATGCGCGATGCATTGATGGGTGGTGGCCAACAGGCTATTGAAAAGCAGAAAGCTATCGGAAAACTTACTGCCAGAGAGCGGATTATCGCTTTACTCGACCCCAAATCGTTCCATGAATATGATCTTTTTGTTGAACATGCCGCTAAGGATTTCGACATGGACAAAAAGTATTTGCCTGGAGATGGTGTCATTACAGGAACTGGAACTTTAAGTGGACATCCTGTTTGTATATATGCACAAGACTTTACTGTTGCTGGTGGGTCTCTTGGTTGGATGCATGCAAAGAAAATCACAAAAATCATGGATCATGCCATGAAGCTCAAAGTGCCAATCATCGGAATTAATGACTCTGGTGGTGCCCGAATTCAAGAGGGTGTAAACTCGTTGGCAGGTTATGGCGAAATATTTTATCGCAATACGCAGGCTTCTGGCGTTATACCTCAGATATCAGTAATTTTAGGACCATGTGCTGGTGGTGCAGTTTATTCACCTGCACTTACTGATTTTGTATTTGTTGTGGAGAATATCTCAAAAATGTTCATCACAGGGCCCGAGGTAATCAAAACCGTATTGGGTGAAGAAATATCGATGGAAGCTTTAGGTGGAGCGCTTGTACATGCTGAAATAACCGGTAACGCTCATTTCTTTGCCAAAAGTGAAGAAGAATGTTTTGACCAGATTAAGCAGCTTGTTAGTTTTATTCCATGGAATAACATGAAAAAGGCTGAGCGTTTTCCGAAAAAGGCACCGAAAACCAGAGAATATAAAATAGAAAACATTTTACCAACTGATCCACGTTTACCATACGATGTGAGAGATGTCATAAAAGCCATCTCAGATAATTCAGACTTTTTTGAAGTCATGGAGCTTTTTGCTGCAAATATTGTAATAGGTTTCGGTAGAATCAATGGCGATACTGTTGGTTTTGTTGCCAATCAGCCTGCTGTGTTGGCTGGGGTTTTAGATGTTGATTCTTCAGATAAGGCGGCTCGTTTTATTCGTTATTGTGATGCTTTCAATATTCCTTTGGTTACACTTGTTGACTTGCCTGGTTATTTGCCTGGAGTTGATCAGGAGCATGCCGGCGTAATCAGGCATGGTGCAAAGATTTTATATGCCTACTCTGAAGCAACAGTGCCAAAAATGACGGTTATTATGCGAAAGGCATATGGTGGAGGATATATTGCTATGTGCTCAAATCATTTAAGAGCCGACTTTGTATTTGCATGGCCAACAGCAGAAATCGCGGTGATGGGGCCTGAAGGCGCTGCAAATATTATTTTCAGAAAAGAAATTACGTCAGCAGAGAACCCTGATGAAATGAGACGACAGAAAGTCGAAGAGTATAAAGCTAAATTTGCAAATCCTTATGTAGCAGCTGCTTATGGGTATGTTGATGCAGTTATTGAACCTGGCGAAACAAGAAGAATGTTAATGCACTCACTTGAAATTTCAAAAGATAAAATTGTTGAGGTACCGATGAAAAAGCACGGAATCCCACCATTCTGATAGTTTTATAAAACAAATTTGTTCTAAATGTAATTGCGTAATTCATTAATAAATTATGAATTGCATCTAGAATTTGGTTGAAATCAGGTGAAATAAAAAACTCAAATGAAAAAAGCAAAGAAAATTGATCCAAAAGCTATTAGCAAGCCTGAACTTGATACGCTGGTTATTGATAATGTTATCTATCAGACTACTTTAACGAGAAAGTATATCAGTAAGCCTGTCTATAGTGTTTTTAATCCTAATCTTTTGGTTGCATTTATTCCGGGAACAATAACAGAAGTATACGTCAGTGAAGGCGAAAGTGTGACAAAAGGTCAACAGTTAGCCGTGTTGGAAGCTATGAAGATGTTAAATGAAATTGTAGCCCCGTTTGATGGTGTAGTCAAAAAGTTAAATGTCAATAAGGGAGAAAGAGTTACTAAGAATCATGTGATTATAGAACTCGAATAATTTACAAAGTCTTGATTTTGAATATCAATTAAGTCAAGAATCTCATCTCTGCCTAAACCCGTAGAGGATGATGATGAAAACATAAGAGGCAGCTCTTCCCAATTTTGGAGGAGCTGTTTTTTGTAGGCTGCAAGCGCTTTGTCAAGGCTTGTTTTGCCAAGTTTATCCGATTTCGTAAAAACAATAACAAAAGGGAGCGTTTTTTCGGCCATCCATTCCATAAGTTCGAGATCTGATTGCTGGGGCTCGATTCGCACGTCGATAAGTATAAAAGTATAAATGAGGTTGGTTCTTTCAAGCAGATAGCGACCCATTAGTTTTTTCCATTTCTCGCGCTCTGTTATCGCGCGTTTGGCATACCCATATCCGGGAAGATCGACCAGATACCAGTTTTTATTAATCATGAAGTGATTGATAGTGATTGTTTTACCTGGTTTTCCTGAAGTTTTCGCAAGTCCTTTTTTTTTCGTCAGCATATTAATCAAGGAGGATTTTCCAACATTTGATCTGCCAACGAAGGCATATTCAGGATAGTCAGGTTTGGGCAATGCTTCAATCTTTGTATTGCTCATAATAAAAACGGCTTCGGAAATTATCATATCAGATGTTTTGGTATTTGTCCTTTGATGTAGGTATTGAGATAACGATCTTTTTTTGACTCATACAAATCATTAATTGTGATGATGATGCCTGTTTCCTCAACTTCACCAAAAGATGCATTCAGTGCAGTTCCAAAAGTTCTCATTGTGGCAGATAAATTCATATATGCGTTTACAAGCGGAGGTATATTTTCATTCTTGCTGCGAACCAGTTGAATCAAATTTTTGTAATCAGTTTCGTAATTAGCAGAATTTAATGCGCTTTCTAGTTTTGAAATTTCAGTTTTAAATTGGAGTGGCTCGTGAGGAAATACAAGACGGTCAGGATCAGGGAAGTGTTTGTGCAAAAAGTACAAAATCAGATCTCGGGCATATACATCGAAATGCCCATACATTGTTACTTTGCCAAAAAAGTATTTTGTATCTGGATAATCCAAAACCAGTGCACCTAGACCATCCCATAAATTATCAAGAGAGTACATCCCTTTTCGCAGGTTCTTTGATGGTTGATAGGCAGGTTGAACAAAGGATCGTCCAAGCTCGATTGTATATGGGAGGTATTCTTTGATAAATTTTTCAGAATAACCAAAAAGTTTTGCTGTTGGGGTGTGCACATGGCCTTTCTCATCAATGTGCAGATTTTTACAGTCGATAAACCGGTAACCTCCAATAATTTCATTCTCCTCAGGGTTCCAAACAATTAGCTGCTTGAAGCCATTATCGCCTAAATCATGATCATCGATGTCTGTAGATTTTCCGGTGCCTCCGCCAGAATCGCGGAATGAAATCTCACGCAATCTACCAATTTCCAGCATTAAATTCGGTGAATCAACTGCGGAAATAACATATATTTCATTGTTTCCGTTGTTGGTTTTTCTGAGAAATCTGTCTTTTGTAAGTTCCGAAATCAACAATTTTTTGTCGATTGGAAGAATCACATCTTCAGTATTTAGCGCATTCATTACTATTTATTTAGCATTTTTATGTAATCTGTTTCCGGATCAAAAACAGCTTCAGGGTTGTTTTCAAGATAGTAGACAAAACCTCTCATTTTTTCAGCCCAAACCACATCATTGTTTCTTCGGTCAAATAGTTGCCATGGTATCGGCTTTCCAAAAGTGATTTTGAGGTGCTGATTTTTTTGTTGATAGAATTCATCTACGAGGTAGAGCATCTCAATATTCGCTTTAATACCTATCATTTTTCTAAAATTTGAAAGCTTATAAAAGAAATCAGAATTTCTTCCACTGATATGGGTAGGAACGATATCACGATGAAATTTTTTAGCTTTCGATAAGAATGTTTTTTTCCAGTCAAGGTCGCGAATGATTCCTTTATTTTTGCGTGAAACCAGTCCGAAGGGGAAGTAGCTTACTACCGCCTCTCCAAGAAAAGTGTCATTAAAAATTCGGATATTCTCGGCATTACTGCCATGTTTATTGATTGGAACAAACAATGGTTTCAGGTTATCAATGTAGAGAAGGATATCGTTAACCGGAAATTGTATGTCCTTTCTTACTCTGCCAATTGCCTGCATAAGTGCAAGACCGTCAAGTCCGCCAAGAGGATGATTACTGGCAACAACAATGCGGTTAGATATTGTAAGATTTTCGAGACCAACCAGACTTATTTGTGGTTGAAACACTTTTAAGGCTTCATCAACAAAATCAAGCCCCATCTTATCAACAGCCTTCTGAAGAAAATCGTTGATTTCATCCTGATGAATAATGCGTTTTAGGTAGCGCAAAATGAATCCGGGAAGCACTTTCGCCAGATACGGATTTTTTTCCTTGATTACACTTTCTATATCAATCCGCTTTTCTGCCGGTCTTGCATTGTTATCTTCCATCAATCAACAGTTGCAGGTTATCGAATAAATTATACACAAAGATAGCGTATTTACTATACAATCATATAGCTAAATGTATTCTTATGTGCCTGACTTTTCATCAATCAAATAATCAACGTTTTAAGCTTTCAGTCAGCTTTTGTCTTTTTAACTGATCCCATATTTAATAAAATGTTTATAACTTTTATTTGTTCATATAATACAGATAATCAATAAGATAACTATGTAAAGCAAAATATTTTGACTAAAAGTGTAACCAAAATGCTATAATTGTGGTAAAATGTGGTGAATTGTGGGAAAAAATGCAGTAATTTTACCTCATTAAAAAGCAAATTTTTTGAACTATCCTATTGGTGAATATCAGTGTAAGTTAGATGCAAAAGGGCGTTTGATGATACCTGCAGATTTCAAGGAACAACTTGGAAATCTCGCGGATCAGGGATTCGTTATGCGGCCCGGGCTATTCAACACTTGCATTGAGCTCTACACCATGAACGATTGGATGGAAAAACAAAGTAAGCTCAAGAATCTGAGTCAGTTTGTAAAGGCCAATGTTGACCTAATGCGCAAGTATAATGCAGGCGCTAAGATGGTTAAACTTGATGCTTCCGGCAGGATGTTGATTCCAAAAAATCTCATCGAAGGGGGTGCTCTGAATAAAGAAGTGGTAATAAATGCATTACCGGCATACATGGAAATCTGGGATAAAGATGCCTACAGAGCAAAACTGAATGAATTGGATCAGGAAAGTTTGGAAAAAATGCTTGAAGAAAAACTAGGGGTTAGCGATAATTAATTTTAAACTGCGGCAGGATGTACCATAATCCGGTTCTATTGCACGAAAGTGTTGATGCATTGAATATACAACCTGATGGGGTGTATGTTGATGTTACTTTTGGCGGTGGCGGGCACTCAAGGGCAATTCTTGATAAACTTGAAAACGGTCATCTTTATGGATTTGATCAGGATTTAGATGCTGCAAACAATGCTTTCGATGATCCCCGTTTCACATTTGTCCCCCATAATTTCAAATACCTCAAAAACTTTCTTCAACTATACGGAGAGCAACAGGTGGATGGAGTTTTTGCTGATCTTGGTGTTTCTTCATTTCAGTTTGATATGCCATCCAAGGGTTTCTCAACCCGCTTTGACGGAAAACTGGATATGCGAATGGATAGAAACAATCCAACCAACGCCTCAGTAATAATAAATAATTACTCAGAAGCTGAACTGAAATCGATATTAATTCAGTACGGCGAGTTAAATCAGGCAGGCCGGATGGCCTATGCATTGGTTGCTGCGCGTGAAATTAAACCAATCAAAACGACTTTTGAACTTAAGGAGGCGGTAAGAAAACTTTTGCCTTTTGGAAAAGAAAACAAGGTTTTGGCTCAGCTTTTTCAAGCTTTACGCATTGAAGTAAACGGAGAAATGCAAGCCCTCGAAGCTTTTCTGCAACAGTCGATACAGGTTTTAAAGCCAAAGGGGAGGCTTGTTGTTATTTCTTATCATTCACTTGAAGACAGGATGGTAAAGAACTTCATGAAATCAGGCAATATCTCCGGAGAAATAGAGAAAGATTTTTTTGGCAATAACCTGAGTCCGCTTTCGCCCGTTTTTAGAAAAGCTATAGTCCCTGAAGAAGTAGAAATAGCTGCAAACAACCGTGCGCGTAGCGCCCGACTGCGCGCTGCTGAAAAAGTTGAGCGATGAAACAGGAAGCCAACTATATCAAAAGTGAACAACAGGAGAAGGTTTCACAACCATTACCTAAAAAGAAGTTAAAGAAGAATTTCTTTAACAAATTATTTCTTGATATTCTGGGTGGCGATTTTTTGGCGCAGGATTGGGCCAGAAGACAAGTAAGTTACATTCTTTTCTTAGCAATTATAGCGCTTGTTTATATCGCAAACAGCTATTACACCGAAGGAATTGCGCGCAAAATTGATATCATCAGCAGAGATTTAAAAGAGTTACAGTTTGAATATATTTCCAGTAAGTCAAAACTTATGCACGAAAGCAAGCAATCAGAACTTACGCGAAAACTGAAACAAACCGGTCTGAAGGAATCTGTTGAGCCTGTAAAGAAGATTGTAACAAATAAAAACAGCAAGAAATGATAGACGCCAGAGCTGACATATTATGGCGTGTGTATTTGCTTTATGCAATGGTACTGATTTGGGGAATCGCCATAATCGGAAGGATTGTCTATGTCCAGATTTATCTGAAGGACGATTTGCTTGCCAAAGCCGAACAACAGGAAATCAGGGTTTTTGGTATAGAGGCCATGCGTGGCAATATTCTGGCATTTGATGGCAATATGCTTGCTACAACCGTGCCTGTATTTGAAGTGCGTATGGACGTAGCATCCTCATTAATAGATGATCAACTTTTCAGTAAAAACGTTGATTCATTGGCGCTTGGACTGTCAAAAGTATTGAAGAATAAAACGCATAGTCAATATCTTACTGATTTGAGAAAAGCCAGAAAAGGTGGAAACAGGTATTATCTGCTAAAAAATAATGTAACCTATACTGAAGTAAAAGCATTGCGAAAACTCCCGATTCTCAAATTCGGAAAATATAAAGGAGGACTGATACTAATTCCCGGAAGCAAAAGAGAAAGACCTTACAAAGAGCTTGCTCAGAGAACGATAGGTTATGAAAACCAAAGAGAGAAAATATTTGTTGGCATCGAAGGTGCATATCATGATCTTCTAAAAGGCATAGATGGCAAACAGGTGAAACGTCGGATTAATAACGGAGACTGGAAACCTCTTTTTGACGAAAACACGGTTGAGCCATTAAATGGCAATGATATTATAACAACACTTGATGTAAATATCCAGGATGTGGCTGAAAGTGCATTAAGACGCAACCTTACTGAAAACAATGCCGAACAAGGTTGCGCAATTTTGATGGAAGTTGAGACAGGTTATATTGTAGCCATTTCAAATCTGACTCTGGACAAAAAAACAGGACAATACAGGGAAACCTATAACTATGCAATCGCAGAAAGTGTTGAGCCCGGGTCTACATTTAAACTTGCCGCACTGATGGTTTTGCTTGAAGATAAGAAAGTGCGGCCATCTGACAGTATGAATATTGGAAATGGTCAGATTAAGTATTTTTCGCGCACAATGAAAGATGTTTATCCCATCCGGAACGGACGGATTACGGTGAAGGAAGCATTCGAAAAATCTTCAAATGTGGCTATTTCAAAGCTTGTCTACAACGCCTATAAGGATCATCCTGAAAAGTTTGTAGATAAACTCCATGCAATGTCTCTGAACAAAATGAACGGTCTGGATATTGCCGGTGAAGGGAAACCTTATATAAAACATCCTTCTGATAAAAAAAACTGGTATGGAACTTCATTGCCGTGGATGTCGATTGGATATGAAATTCAAATGACTCCTCTTCAGATGTTAACATTTTTCAATGCTGTTGCTAATGGCGGACGAATGGTAAAACCACTCTTTGTGAAAGAAATAAGACAAGGAAATACTGTTAAGAAAAGATATGAGACTGTTGTACTCAACAAATCAATCGCATCAAAAAGTACAATTGATACTGTAAAAAAACTGATGGAAGGGGTTGTGGAAAACGGCACTGCAAGATATCTTAAAAACAGTCCATATAAAATTGCAGGAAAAACAGGTACTGCACAAATCGCAGCCGGAAAGGCCGGATATAACAAGCAAAATTATAATGCATCCTTTGCAGGCTATTTTCCTGCTGGAAATCCAAAATACAGCTGCATTGTTGTTGTCAGCAATCCATCAGCCGGGAAGATTTATGGGGGTGCAGTAGCAGCTCCGGTTTTTAAGGAAATTGCTGATAAAGTATATGCTACAAGGCCAGGAATTCATGACGGAGTTGCTGAAGATGACAAAACATTTCTGGCAAATATCCCTGCCTTAGATGGGCCATGTTTTACTGAAGATGCAAAAAGTTTGTATACACTCCTTGGTGTCCCGTCAGGGAGAGCTACCAAACTGCCTGAATGGGCTTTGGTGCATCCAAACGGAGAAAGTGTTGAATTTGAGGAAGTAAAGCTTGCAGAAAACACTATTCCGAACGTAATGGGCATGAATGCACGAGATGCTGTCTTCCTACTTGAAAATATGGGTTTAAAGGCTGTAATAAGTGGTAAGGGCAAGGTGATCTCGCAATCTGTTTTGCCTGGAAACCCCATTACAACAGGTCAGAGAATTGAATTGAAACTTTTGAATTTGTAATGGCAAAGAAATTAAACGACATATTGACCAATTGTCCTGTGCGATCCATTGTCGGCTCAACAGAAAAGGAAGTGCATTCAATAACTTTCGATTCGCGCAAAGCTCAGGCTGGCACTGCCTTTTTTGCAGTTAGAGGTCAGTTGGTTGATGGCCATGCTTTTATTCAAAGCGCTGTTGGCAATGGTTGCAACATTGTCTTTTGTGAGTTGTTGCCTGATACCTTGCCATCAAACTGCACATTTATTCAGGTTGAAAATTCAGCTTATAGTTTGGCCATGGCTGCAGCCAATTTTTTTGATCATCCTTCTAAGAAATTAATCTTAGTGGGTGTCACGGGTACAAATGGAAAGACCACCATAGCAACGCTTCTTCACCAGCTGTTTGATCTTTCTGGTTATGCAACTGGCCTGATATCAACAATTTGTAATAGAATTGGACATAAAGAGATCCCTTCAACACACACCACACCTGACCCAATTGCTTTGAACTCGTTGCTTCAGCAAATGGTTCTTGCCGGATGCACATACGCATTTATGGAAGTAAGCTCACATGCGATGGCTCAGATGCGCACTTTTGGATTGAGTTTTAGTGGTGGAATCTTTACAAATCTTACCCACGACCACCTCGATTATCATGGAAGTTTTGCGGCTTATCGTGATGCAAAAAAATTATTTTTTGACATCCTGCCTAAAGACGCCTTTGCACTAATCAACGCTGATGATAAAAATGGCCGGTTTATTATTCAGAACACAAAAGCTTCGGTATATAGTTTCGGGCTTTTGAATGATGCCGATTTCAAAGCAAGAGTAATTGAAAACCAATTTGAAGGCCTGCTGATGAATATTCAGGGAAAAGAGGTTTTCACAAGACTTATTGGCCGTTTCAATGCAAGCAATCTATTGGCCATATACAGTGCAGCAGTGCTGCTGAAGTTAGATCAGTCAGAGGTACTCCGGCAGATGAGTTTGCTTGAAAGTGCCGAAGGACGATTTGAATTCGTTCGATCGTCCAATCAGATTGTTGGTATTGTGGATTATGCACACACACCCGATGCACTTGAGAATGTTCTCAAAACAATCAATGAAATACGCACACGCAACGAAAAGCTCATTACAGTAGCAGGTGCAGGCGGCGATCGTGATCGCTCGAAAAGACCCGAAATGGCAAAAGTTGCTGCTGAATTGAGCGACATACTTATCCTAACATCTGATAATCCACGTTCGGAAAAGCCTGAAGAGATTATTGCAGAAATGCGCAAAGGAGTTCCGCCGCTGCACTACAAGAAAACTTTGGCGATTACTGATCGGAGAGAAGCTATTCATGCCGCAGTATCAATGGCAAACACAGGAGATATTATCCTTGTTGCCGGAAAAGGACATGAAAAATATCAGGAAATTAATGGTGTCCGATATCAATTTGATGATAAAAAGGAACTGTTTGAGCGATTACTTGATTTATAAAATAAATAGGAAAAATGTTATACTATCTGTTCACATATCTACATGAGACCTTTAACTTTCCGGGTGCACAGGTTTTTCAATATATATCATTCCGGGCTGGAGCTGCTGTAATCACCTCCTTGCTTATTTCGCTTGTTTTTGGCAAAAAGTGGATCAATTATTTAAACAAAAAGCAGGTTGGTGAAACTGTCAGAGACCTTGGACTGGAAGGACAACTTGAAAAGCAAGGCACACCAACAATGGGTGGATTGATTATTATTGCGGCTATTGTTGTTCCGGCACTGCTTTTCACCAAACTTGATAACACCTATATCTTGTTAATGATTTTTACCACCATCTGGCTTGGCGGAATTGGATTTGTTGATGACTATATTAAGGTTTTCAAGAAAGACAAAAAAGGTTTGTCAGGTAAGACAAAAATCATTGGACAAGTAGTTCTAGGGCTTATTGTAGCTGTTACAATGTATTTTGACAGCACTGTCATGATTCGGGAAAAAGTTCAGATTTCAACAGAAATCATTCAAACTTCACCTGAAGCCGGGCCTGCTTCCCGTTTTTCAACTTTGGACACAAAGGCTACAAAAACAACAATTCCTTTTATAAAAAACAATGAGTTTGACTACGCCGTACTGCTTAGATGGTTGGGGCCAGGCTATGAAAAATATGCATTTTTGATTTTTATTCCTATTGTCATTTTGATTATTACTGCTGTTTCCAATGGCGCTAATCTTACTGATGGAATGGACGGGCTGGCTGTAGGCACTTCAGCAATTATAGGTGCAACACTGGGGATTTTGGCCTGGGTTTCAGGCAACATAATTTTTGCTGACTACCTTAATATAATGTACCTTCCAAACACAGGTGAACTCACAATATTCATCAGTGCATTTGTTGGGGCCAACATTGGATTTCTTTGGTATAATTCATATCCGGCGCAGGTTTTTATGGGCGATACCGGCAGTCTTGCAATCGGCGGAATAATTGCTGTTTTTGCCATACTTATTCGTAAGGAGCTCCTAATCCCTATCCTTTGCGGGATTTTTCTGGCGGAAAGTCTTTCTGTAATTATGCAAGTAAGCTATTTTAAATATACCAAAAGAAAATTTGGGGAAGGCAGGCGTATTTTCAAGATGTCACCTTTACATCACCACTATCAAAAGAAAGGTTATCCGGAACCAAAAATCGTCCTGCGTTTTCAGATAGTAGGCATCTTCCTCGCAATATTAACAATTATAACACTGAAATTAAGATAGATAAGTATGAATTCGAAAAGAAACATTTATAACAACATTGTTGTGCTTGGTGGCAGTGAGAGCGGCGTTGGAGCTGCTTTGCTTGCATCAAAGCATGGGGTGGATGTTTTTGTTTCTGATGCAGGAAAAATTAAACCTGATTACTCATCAACCTTATTGAACTACAAAATTCCTTTTGAAGAACTTGGACACACCTTCAATAGAATTCTTGAAGCCGATTTGGTAATTAAGAGCCCTGGCATTCCCGACTCTGCTGCTGTTGTGCAATTGGTGAAACATTCCAAACCCGTTATCTCTGAAATTGAGTATGCAAGTTGGTTTACAGACGCAAAAATTGTTGGGATAACAGGAAGCAATGGAAAAACCACTACTACCCTTTTAACCGGTCATATTCTTAAATCTGAGGGTTTGGATGTTTGCATTGCAGGAAATGTGGGTCAGAGTTTTGCTGGTCAGCTTGCAGATGCTGATCATGATTTATTCGTTCTGGAATTAAGCAGTTTTCAACTTGATGACATTGTCGATTTCAGGCCTGACATTGCTGTAATAACCAATATCACACCTGACCATCTTGACCGGTATGATTATGATTTTTCAAAATATGCCGAATCAAAAATGCGGATCACAATGAATCAGCAAAAAGAAGATGCCTTGGTTTATTGTGCTGATGATGCCGAAACGCTAAACCAGCTTAAAAAGCATAGCATTAAAGCCAAGAAATATCCTTTCTCGCTGAAACCTCTGTCAGAGGCAGCGTGTGCATTCACCGAAGGTGAAAAACTGAGTATTAACATTTACAACAATCCATTAACCATGACATTAGAAGAACTAGCACTTCAAGGAAAACACAATACTTACAATTCATTGGCTGCCGGTATTTCAGCCAGACTTATTAACATCAGAAAAGAGACAGTCAGACAATCTTTGTCAGACTATCAGAATATTGCTCACCGACTTGAGTTTGTGGCAAATGTGCATGGAGTGTCCTATTACAATGATTCTAAGGCAACAAATGTTAATTCAACATGGTATGCATTGGAACATTTTGACAGACCAATCATCTGGATAGCCGGTGGTGTTGATAAAGGGAATGATTACAGTTCTCTTTTGCCACTCATCAGACAAAAAGTAAAAGCAATCATTTGTTTAGGGACAGACAACATTACTTTACACAAAGTATTTAGCGAATTTGTTGATACTATTGTTGATGTTGATTCAGCTGAACAAGCAGCAGCTGTTGCGTCCATTTTGGCAGCCAAAAATGATATTGTGCTTTTATCACCTGCATGCGCAAGTTTCGATCTATTCGAGAACTTTGAAGAAAGAGGAAATAAGTTTAAGGCAGCCGTAAAATCATTATAAAAAATTAGTAATGGGCCTGTTGTTTAAAGATATCAAAGGAGATAAAGTCATTTGGGCAGTAGTTTTGCTGCTTTCGATGTTCTCATTGTTAGCTGTTTACAGCTCAACAGGTACTTTAGCCTATAAGTTTCAAGGTGGAAATACAGAGTATTATATGTTGAAACACTTTGTGATTCTGTTTCTTGGACTTGTGTTCATGTATCTGGCTCATAAGATCAAATATGTGTATTTTTCTCCGCTGTTTCAGGTTGCACTTTGGGTGAGTATTCCATTACTGCTCATTACGTTAATTTTTGGGTTGAACCTTAATGAAGCCAAACGTGTTTTGCCTCTTCCATTTAATTTGACATTTCAAACAAGTGACCTTGCAAAACTTACTCTAATAATGTATCTGGCCAGACTTTTAACGAAAAAGCAGGATAACATAAAAGATTTTCGTTCTGCTTTTGTGCCTTTGATGATACCAGTTTTGCTCGTTGTCTTTTTGATTTTTCCAGCAAATTTGTCAACTGCAGCCATGTTGTTTTCAACCAGTTTGGTATTGTTGTTTATTGGACGTGTCAACTTAAAGTTTATATTTTCACTGATAGGCTTAGGTTTGGTTCTTTTGGTGATATTTATCTTTATTCTGATGCAAATGCCTGATGACAAGCAAGGTAGGCTAATGACCTGGAAGAACCGGATTGAGAATTTTGCGAGTGGAGAAGGTGATAATTATCAAAGAGATCAGGCGCAGATAGCGATTGCCAGCGGAGGCGTATTTGGAAAAATGCCGGGAAACAGTACTCAGCGTAATTTCCTGCCTCACCCATATTCCGATTTTATTTTCGCAATTATTGTTGAAGAGTATGGGTTGTTAGGAGGCAGCTTCATGGTCTTGCTCTACCTCATTTTGCTTTTCAGGGCTGTCGTTATTGTCACAAAAATACCGCAGACTTTCGGTGCTTTCTTGAGCATCGGTGTCGCATTTAGCCTAGTGTTTCAGGCGATGATAAATATGAGTGTTGCGGTAGGAATATTGCCTGTCACAGGACAACCATTGCCGCTGGTGAGTATGGGCGGAACTTCTATCTGGTTCACCAGCCTTTCATTGGGAATTATTTTAAGTGTTAGTAAAGAAATTACAAAAAAGAACGAGTCAAGAACCGAAGATGTCATTGCAACCGTTGAAAATAGTCATTAGCGGTGGAGGTACTGGCGGGCATATTTTTCCCGCTATAGCCATAGCCGATGCCATCAGGGCAAAATCACCTGATAGCCAGATTCTCTTTGTTGGTGCAAAGGGAAGAATGGAGATGGTGCGCGTTCCTGAGAGTGGTTATGCCATCATGGGTTTGTGGATTAGTGGTTTTCAACGAAAACTCACATTGGATAATTTTGCTTTCCCCTTCAAACTGATTTCAAGTCTTTACAAAGCACGTAGAATTCTGAAAGATTTTAAACCAGATGTTGTGGTTGGTGTTGGCGGTTACGCAAGTGGACCAACCCTTAGAATGGCTATTATGCTGGGAATAAAGACGTTAATTCAGGAACAAAATTCATTTCCCGGCATTACCAATAGATTGCTTGGCAAGAAAGCGGATCGTATTTGTGTGGCTTATGAAAGCATGGATAAGTGGTTTCCGGCACACAAAACCATTCTTACAGGTAATCCATTGAGGAAAACCACGATCAATATTGAGGGAAGAAGAAAGGAAGCATTGAGCTTCTTTAACTTAAATGAGAATAGTCCAGTCGTTCTAATCGTTGGTGGAAGTCAGGGTGCAAGAGCAATCAATGAAGCCATTGCAGAAAGTATTATAAAGCTTAGGGATTCTTCTTTGCAGATTATTTGGCAAACTGGTCAAAACTATTTCAATACAGCCAATGAAGTTGTAGAACAAAACGAAGCAGAATCTTTCATACATCCTTTTGACTTCATTAATCGTATGGATCTTGCCTATGCAGCAGCCGATATGATTGTTTCGCGCGCTGGAGCCATGTCTATTGCTGAAATAGCCATGGTTCGTAAACCTGCAATTTTTGTTCCGTTGCCAACTGCTGCTGAAGACCATCAAACTAAGAATGCCTTACGTCTGGTAGATAAAAATGCAGCATTACTGGTCAAAAATTCAGAAGCGTCAAAAAGTTTGGCAGATGAAATAATCCAATTGGCTTTCAATGAAGATTTGAGGAAGGGACTGAGTATAAATATTGGCCAATTTGCAAAAGCAGGGGCTACAGAAATGATTGTAAACGAGATTTTTAAACTTGCAGGAAGATGAAGTTCGGGGCTAAACATACAATTTATTTTCTTGGCATCGGAGGAATTGGGATGAGTGCACTTGCGAGATATTTTCTGTTGCAAGGCGCCAGAATTTTTGGATATGACAAAACCAGAACTGCCCTTACCCAGCAATTGGAGTTGGAAGGCATGACCATTCATTTTGAGGATGATATCAGTTTAATTCCATCAAGAATTGATCTAGTCATTTATACACCTGCAATTCCTCCTGATCACAAAGGGTTTCAGTATCTGCTTAATCAAGGTGTGAAAATGATGAAAAGGGCTGAAGTACTGGGAGAATTATCTAAAGATTTGCCTACTATAGCCATTGCTGGCACACATGGGAAAACAACCATAACCTCAATGCTTGCTCATATTCTTGCTGCTTCGGGGAAACCTATTACAGCGTTTATAGGAGGGATTGCCAATAATTTTAACAGCAATTTTGTTCAACGCCCACATGCTGAATGGTTCGTTGTTGAAGCAGATGAGTTTGATAAAAGTTTTTTGAACCTTAGGCCTGACATTGGTGTAATTTCATCAATGGATGCCGACCATCTGGATATCTACGGAAGCCATTCGAAGATGTTGGAAAATTATGCAAAATTTGCTGAAAATGTGAACCAGAAGGGTTGTGTAGTGCTTAAGTATGGTCTCAATCTATCTCTGAATACACATAAAATCACCTATGGCTTAGATGCTGATGCGGATGTTTTCGCTCAAAACATCAGGGTTGAAAATAGCAGGTTTGTTTTTGAACTCTGTGCTTCTGGTCAAATAACAGAAGTGAGAATGCTTGTTCCAGGCCGGCATAACATTGAAAACGCGCTTGCTGCATCTGCTGTTGCACTTCATATCGGCATTGAAATAAAAGTAATATCGCACGCATTAGACACTTACAGAGGTGTATACAGACGGTTTGATATTCGGATTAACTCACCTCAAATCGCTTTTATTGATGATTATGCACATCATCCCGAGGAGCTTCGCGCTTGTATTTCGGCTGCAAGAGAACTTTTTCCGGATCGAAAAATCACAGGAATTTTTCAACCACATCTTTTCACACGTACCCGGGACTTTATGGATGGATTCAGCGAAAGTCTAAGTCTGTTGGATGAACTGATATTGCTGGATATTTATCCTGCCAGAGAGTTGCCAATTCCGGGAGTAACATCCAATATTTTGCTTGAAACCGTAAAACTTGAAAAGAAATGTCTGAAAAGGAAAGATGAACTCATCGCATATCTTGAAAAAAATAGTCCCGATGTTTTGCTTACACTTGGAGCTGGAGATATTGACCAATTGGTAGAACCGATTCAAAAACTTTTTACAGCATGATTAAGCGAATACTCAGCATAGCAACATGGATTTTGACTGCCCTCGGAATGATGGCATTGCTGGGATTTGCACGTTATACGCATTTCAATATGCCAGTAAAAGGGCTCGAACTCAGTATTGAAGCTCCTGTTGATGGTGGGTTTTTGAGCCAGGTAGAAATGCAGGGCAGAATCAGTAAAATGGTTGGAGTAAATGAAAGAAAATCATTAAGGTCAATCAATATCAGTAGATTAAAGTTGGACATAAATACCAATCCTTATGTACAGAAAGTGGATGCTTTTACAAGTATTAATGGCTTTGTAAAAGTTAAACTATACGAACGTGAACCATTTATAAGATTTTTTACACGAGATGATCAATCATTTTATCTTGATCATAATGGAGTTGTATTTCCAGTACATCCAAAACATACAAAGCGCGTACTTGTAGCAAATGGATATATTGATCCTATCATCATGCCAGTTAGTAAAACGCTGCACGTAAATGATTCATCTATAAGAACATCACATATAAAATCCATTTATGAAATAGCTTCGGTAATTGAAGAACACGCACTGCTTAAATTATTAATTGACCAGATATATATCAACAGCCTCAATGAAATAGAGCTTACTCCCAGAATTGGAGACGCATTTATTTTACTTGGCGACAATTTAAACCTTCGGGAAAAGCTTGAAAATATTTCCATCTTTTACCAGGCAAAAGCAACGACGAGTGAGTTGCCAAAATACAGTAGGATCAATGCTAAATTTATGAATCAAATAGTTTGTACAAAAAGAGATACGTTATGAAAGCTTCAGAAATAATTGTTGGATTAGACATTGGAACAACGAAAATTGCCTGTATAGTCGGGCGAAGGAATGAAAATGGAAAGATTGAAATTCTGGGGTACGGCCGAACCGAATCTATTGGCGTAAAAAGGGGCATGGTATCTAATATCGAAGACACTGTCAATTCAATCCGTAAAGCAGTTGAAGAAGCTTCTGTGCGATCCGGAGTTGATATTAAATATGTTAATGTAGGGATTGCAGGTCAGCATATTAAAAGTCTCCAACATCGTGGCAGCCTGATTCGTGAATCGAGCGACAAAGAAATTAATCGTATCGAAGTTGACAAATTAAGCAATGATATGTATAAGCTGAGTATGGCTGCGGGAGAAGAGATTATTGATGTAATTCCGCAGGAGTATATCATCGATGGCGAGCAGGGAATTAAGCAGCCTGTAGGAATGCTTGGAAGTAAGCTTGAGGCCAACTTCCATGTAATTATCGGACAAACTGCCGCTGCAAAAAATATTCTGAAATGTGTAAAAAGAGCGAATTTGGAGATGGTTGACCTGATACTTGAGCCTATTGCCTCTGCTGAAGCTGTTTTGAGTGAAGAGGAAAAAGAAGCCGGTGTAGTGCTTGTCGACATTGGTGGTGGAACCACAGACATCGCAATTTTTTATGATAAAGTAATCCGGCATACTTCGGTTATTCCTTTTGGTGGCGATATTATCACAGAGGACATTCGCGAAGGCTGCACAATAATTAAAAAGCATGCTGAGGAAGTAAAAATCAAGTTTGGTTCAGCACTTGCCAGCGAAAACCGTGATGATGAAGTCGTATCAATTCCTGGAATCAGAGGACGGCCTCCAAAAGAAATATCCTTCCGCAATCTTGCATCAATTATTCAAGCCCGCATGGAAGAAATTGTTGATCATGTCTATTATGAGATCAAAAACTCGGGACTTGAACGCAAGCTAATTGCTGGAATTGTTCTCACAGGAGGTGGGGCATTACTAAAGCACATCGACCAGTTGTCAGCTTTTTTAACTGGAATGGAAGTCAGGATTGGGTATCCCAATGAACATCTTGCCAAAGGAACTCCCGATGAACTTGCAAGTCCAATGTATGCAACAGGAATAGGACTTGTTATTGAAGGCATCAAACGCTTTGATTTTGAGATAGAGATGGAGAGGATGAAAGAAACAAATGAACTTAGTGCAGATGGAGAAAAAGCAGGATTAAAGAATAAAAAGGACGATTCAAAAGAAAAGAAAAGACAAAGTTATCTTGACAAAATAATAAAAATGTTTGATCGTGATTTGATCGAATAATGAAGTTAAGGTTATCAACTTTAGTTTGTTAACAAATAAAGAAAAGAACACTCACCAGTTTAATACAAGAATGTAATTTTAAATCATATAATTATGCCTGAAATGTTGAAATTCGAACACCCAAAAGAGCAGTCAAACATCATCAAAGTCATTGGTGTTGGTGGTGGCGGTAGCAATGCCGTTACACATATGTATCATCAAGGAATCAAAGGAGTTGATTTCATCTTGTGTAATACCGATGCACAGGCGCTGGAAATTAGTCCTGTACCCAACAAAATACATCTGGGGAAAAGGCAGTTAGGCGCTGGAAACGTCCCTTCAGTGGGCAGAGATGCTGCATTGGAAACCATTGAAGAAATTAAGGAACTGCTTGAACCGCACACAAAAATGTTGTTTATCACAGCAGGAATGGGGGGCGGAACTGGAACAGGTGCAGCACCTGTAGTAGCCAGAATTGCAAGTGAACTCAACATTCTAACAGTTGGTATCGTAACACTTCCCTTTAGTTTTGAAGGAAAAAAGAGAAGACAGCAGGCTATTGAAGGAATCGAGGAACTGCGAAAACATGTTGATACCTTATTAATTATCAGCAACGATAAGCTAAGGGAAGAATATGGAAATATGCGTCTGACCGAAGCTTTCAAAAAGGCTGACGATGTGCTTACCACAGCATCAAAAGGAATTGCAGAAATAATAACTGTTACCGGCTATATCAATGTTGATTTCGAAGATGTTAAAACTGTAATGCAAAAAAGCGGAAAAGCAATCATGGGTTCTGCTATTGCTGCAGGTGAAAACAGGGCTCTTAAAGCGATTGATGAGGCCATGCGGTCGCCACTTCTCAACGATTCCAATATTTCCGGAGCTCATAATATTCTTCTTTATATTACTTCTGGTGAGGAAGAAATATCTCTGGACGAAGTGCATGAAATTACAGATTATATTCAGCATATATGCGGAAACTCAGCCGAGGTTATCTGGGGCAATGGGGTAGATGAAACGCTGGGCAATAGTATTGCTATAACAATAATTGCAACAGGTTTTGATAATGAAGAAATGATGAACCTCAATTCCGGTCAATCTGCTGTAGTAGTAAATCCTTTGTATCCAGAAGAATCTGAAGGAAACAATCTGCTAAAAGCAAAGCCATTTACTCCTCAACCTTTAAGAGTTCATAAATTGAAAAGTGAATCTGAGGATAAAATTGAAGAGTCTGCCGAAGAATCTGTTTTATTTCAGGAAGCAGCAAATTCTTTGCAGTCACAGCCCTCGAAGATTCATCAACTTTTTGAAGAGACCGAAACTGAACACGAAGATATGATTCAAAAAGAATCTATCGAAGAAAAAATGAAAGCGGAAGTTTCTGTTAAAAGCATACGTGAATTTGATGATATTTCGCTTGAGATTACAAATCCAAGTCCTTTAAAGAATGAGGAACACGTAATTCAGCATTTCAATTTCCAGCATATTAAAAGTGAGTCGGAAGATGAAAAACTGGAAATGGAAAGAAAGTCTCTCGAACGACAGGCCCGACTAAAGGCAATGAGCTTAAAGATCAGAACCAACGAAGGAATTGAAGAGCTTGAAAAGCAACCTGCTTATCTGAGAAAGGGAGCTGATATGAAATCAGAACCAAACGAAATGGAGATTTCCCGATATAGTCTGGGTGGCGACCAAGGCAGAACTGCTTTGCGGTCTGATAATTCTTTTCTTCATGATAATGTTGATTAATCTACAAAATAATGGAGCTTGAAAAGAAAATAAACGATGATTTGAAAGATGCAATGCGTGCCAAAGACAGCCGTAAATTGGATGCTTTGCGAGCTATTAAAGCTGCACTTTTGCTGGAGAAAACGGGAAAAGATGTAAGCAGCGGCATCATTCCGGATAGCGTTGAGGTAAAACTTTTGCAAAAACTTGTTAAACAACGCAAAGAAGCTGCTGCAATTTACACCGAACAGCATCGTGCTGAATTAGCAGAAGAGGAACTCTATCAGGCTGATATTATTCAGGCTTACCTGCCTGAAAAGCTATCTGATGCAGAAATTAAACTGATTATTAAAGAAATCATATCCGAAACTGGTGCCACAACCATCAAAGAAATGGGCAGAGTTATGGGACTTGCATCTTCACGAATTGCAGGTCAGGCTGAAAACACAACCATAGCTCAGTTTGTGAAGGAGTTGCTTGGTCAGTAGTTTTATATTTCAAGGGGGGATATGAAAAAAGGAGCTCATTGAGCTCCTTTTTTATTTTAGTTTGGATAATAATCTATCCTAGCATCACTCTTTTAAAAGCATTTACAGTCAACGCTTTGTCTGATTCACTCAGATATTGACGTACTGATTTCTTGTTTTCACGAACAAAATCCTGATTCAACAGGGTGTTTTCGCGATAGAATTTATTCAGTTTACCACGAGCGATTTTTTCAAGCATTTCTTCTGCTTTACCTTCGTTGCGTGCCTGCTCCATTCCAATCTCAATTTCACGTTGAATGGCTTCCTGAGGAACGTCTGATTCATCAATTGCAACCGGATCCATTGCGGCAATTTGCATTGCCAATTCACGGCCTATCTGGGCAACATTTGGTGCTTCAGCTTTATTTAAACCGATAATGGTTGCGAGTCTGTTTCCAGGGTGGATATAAGCAGCAGTTATTTCTGACTCAATCTTAAAGAATGCTCCAAGATCAATTTTTTCACCAATCACGCCGGTTTGGTCTGTAATAGTATCTTCTACTTTACGGCCATTGAGCTCCAAAGCTTTCAACTCTTCAATAGTTTCAACTTTATTCATGATTGCTAAATCGAGGATGCTATGAGCATATTTTACGAAATCATCATTTTTAGCAACGAAGTCAGTTTCGCAGTTTATCATAACAACTGCGGCATATTTTGCGTCTGCACTAACCTTTGAGATCACAACACCTTCGGTGGCGTCTCTGTCAGCACGTTTCGCAGCAACTTTCTGTCCCTTTTTACGAAGGTAATCAATGGCTGTTTCCATCTCGCCGTTACTTTCAACGAGTGCATGTTTACAATCCATCATTCCGGCTCCGGTGAGCTTTCTTAACTCATTAACTTGAGAAGCGGTAATATTCATTTCTTATACTAACTTTTGGTGTGAGTAATTTATTTTTTTGATACAGGACGGCGTGGTCTTTTTGCACGATTTGCATCATCTGTTGCTGGTTTGCGCGCATCTTTATTATCTTCATCCTCAACATCAAATGACCTTGTGCCACCTTCAGCTGCATCATCGTCCTCGTTACTATCTTCCTGACTCTTGTCTTTTGCAAGTTTTCTGTCGCCTAATCCTTCTTCAATGGCCTGAGTCATTAAACGTAAAATCAATGAAATTGATTTTGAAGCGTCATCATTTCCTGGAATAGGAAAATCGATGAGGTTAGGATTGGTGTTTGTGTCGACGATAGCAAAAGTAGGAATGTTTAACTTGCGGGCTTCAGCAACAGCAATGTGTTCTTTGATAATGTCTATGATAAAAAGAGCTGATGGGAGACGGCTTAAGTCTGCAATACTACCAAGATTCTTGTCAAGTTTTTCGCGCTCACGCTGAATCTGCAGGCGTTCTCTTTTGGAAAGATTAAGGTAAGAGTCGCTGACCATTAATTTGTCGATGTTGGTCATTTTGCGTACTGCTTTACGAATTGTTGCAAAGTTGGTCAACATACCACCTGGCCAGCGTTCTGTCACGTATGGCATGCCAACTTTTGATACTTCTTCAGCAACGATATTCTTTGCTTGTTTTTTTGTTGCTACAAACAACACTTTTTTACCTGAACGGGCAAGTTGACGGAGTGCATTGGCAGCTTCCTCAATTTTCGCCTGAGTTTTGTATAAGTCAATGATGTGGATACCATTGCGCTCCATAAAAATGTAAGGAGCCATATTTGGATTCCATTTTCTTTTAAGGTGTCCGAAATGAACTCCTGCGTCTAATAATTCTTCGAATGTTACTCTTGACATAAAATAATTTTAAAAAATGTTTACTTTCACTGGCACAATTGATGAGTAGATCTGAACAGACAGATATCTCAGCAATTTGGATACTAAACAAAATCGTTTGGCCTGTGGTCTAACGTTTGCTGAATTGGAATTTCTTACGCGCTTTTGGCTGACCTGGTTTCTTGCGCTCAACCATACGTGGGTCGCGACGAAGAAGACCTTTAGCCTTTAACACTGGGCGAAACTCTGGATTGATTTCGCAAAGTGCACGGCTGATAGCTAGGCTTAAGGCTTCCGCCTGACCATTGATACCACCACCGGCGAGATTTACCTTTAGATCATATTTACCCAAATTGTCGGTAAGCGCCATTGGCTGCTCAACAACAAAGTGCAAAATAGCTGTCGGGAAATATTCTTTGTAATCTCTCTTGTTAATCACTATACTACCAGTGCCAGCTTTCATGTAGATGCGGGCAACAGCAGTTTTTCTCCTACCTAAGGTGTTGATTACTTCCATTTTAACTATTTAATTGTATTTAAACTGATTTCCTTGGGTTGCTGAGCTTCGTGTTTATGGTCAGGTCCGGCATAAACATAAAGATTGCGAAATATTTCCGCTCCAAGTTTTGTCTTTGGCAGCATTCCTTTTACAGCATGCTCAACAACAGCAATAGGTTTTCTTTTAAGCTGTTCTTTTACCGGGCGGAAACGCTGACCACCAGGGTAACCTGTGTGGGTAATGTAATATTTGGTCTCCATTTTATTTCCTGTAAGAGCGATCTTTTCAGCATTGATCACAATCACATTGTCGCCACAATCACTGTGGGGAGTGTACGAGGGTTTATGCTTGCCTCGCAGGATCTTGGCAACAGTCGACGCTAAACGGCCTAAAATCTGGCCTTCAGCATCTATCACCATCCATTTTTTATCAGCATTTTCTTTGTTGACGCTGATTGTCTTGTAACTCAGTGTATTCATTGACTTATAAATTTCTGCTTTCGAATTAGCACATACTTTTCCCAAAACGGGGTGCAAAAATAGAAACAATTTTTTATACCAACAAATTTACTAACAACTATTTGTTAATAGTTTTTATGGCAGCAACAATATTTATTAAAATTTGGAAATCAAATTCATGTTGGAGATATTATTTTTGTATATTTGCACCCTCATTTTGAAGACCAGTGATTGGCTGGTAGCACCACGCGGATGTGGCGTAATTGGTAGCCGCGCCAGACTTAGGATCTGGTGCCGAGAGGCGTGGGGG
>JAGXRB010000321.1 GCA_018336075.1 Bacteroidota bacterium | reverse complement strand
GCACTATCGAGTGTACTGCTGCTCAATACTAACGATATGCCAACCCAGGATCAGCTTGATATCTCTGTTTTATCTGTAGGCCCGGAAGTTGCCGGCACCAAACTATGGGGAAAAGGCGCAATTACTGCAACGCTTACCTATAACAATCTGCAGCCATACATGAATCTTGTACCACAGAATTTCGAATGGAAAAAAGCGCCGGAATCAGCATCTGCTGCCATCAGCCTAAGACAGAAAACCGGAAAAACCGGAATGCTGAAATTATATGCAAGTTTCGATGACGGAAAATTTAAATTGGCACAGGAGGACCTGACACAGGAAAAAATGGTCGATTTTGCGCTGGGCAACAGAAATATGTTCATCAATACATCTTACCGTACAGCATTAAACAAGAACTGGGTCGCTGCAACTTCTGCATCTTTCACTGCTGATGCTGATGACGTTAGTTTTGATGGAAATCAGTTCGACAAAGCGTTAAAGGGTTTTCACCTGAAACAAACGGTTTCAAACGAACTCAACGAAAAAGTTACGTTCCGTGGAGGCGGAGAATGGTTCTCGCGATCCGTGGAACAAAGCTATCAAACTGTTGCCGACACCTTTGTAAATCAATACGACAACAATACTTTTGCTGCCTTTGCCGAAGCTGAAATATATGCTTCCAAACGTTTTGTAACCCGCGTAGGTGCAAGAGTTGAGCATTCATCTTACCTGAAAAAAACCAATTTCGCTCCACGATTGACTGCTGCCTGGAAATTGAATGAGACAAGTCAGTTTTCAATGGCCTGGGGTTGGTTTCACCAAAACCCGAATGATGATTTCCTTATTTACACCAACAAACTCGACTATGAAAGGGCTGACCATTATATTTTAAGCTATCAGTCGGCAAAAAGCGGACGAACCCTTCGAACTGAAGTTTATCTGAAAGACTACAGAAATCTTGTAAAACAAAACTCAAATGAATTCTTCGTTCATGAAATCTACAACAACGCGGGAAGTGGTTTTGCAGCCGGGCTCGATCTTTTCTGGAGAGACAAAAAAAGCATCAAAAACGGCGATTACTGGATTTCTTACTCCTATCTGGATACCAAACGTGATTACCGCAATTATCCGGAATTGGCTGTGCCAACCTTTGCTTCAAAACATAATCTTGCAGTGGTATATAAACATTGGTTCGGTGAACTGAGATCACTGGCCGGCATAAATTATATTTACTCTTCTCCCAGGGTTTATAACAATCCAAACAGCGAAAAATTCAATAGTGAAAAAACACTTACCTACCAAAGCCTTGACGTTAGCTGGAGTTTTCTTTACAGACAAAATATTATCTTCTATGTTGCTGTAACAAATGTTCCGGGCTTCAAACAGGAGTTTGGAAGACGGTTTTCCGACCAACCCGGTCAGGACGGGCTTTTTAAAAGTTCAGCTATCGTTCCGGGTTCTAATAGATTTTATGTGATTGCTATTCTGATCACTCTAACCCAAAAAGGCATTGAAAACCAATTGGATAAAATCCAATAAAGACTGCTTAAAATCTGAATAAATCTCAACTTTAAATAATAACCTTCAAAACTAAACACAATGAAAACATCCTTTATTACACTTATTATTACCCTGATTGCTTTAACAGGATTTTCACAGAAACCTGAATATTATCAGGCAATGGGTGAAAGCCTCGGACAGTATGCAAGTTGCAAAACACCGGAAGACTTTCAGGCACTTGGCAACAGATTCAGCATGATAGCAAACAATGAAAAAGAAGAATGGCTTCCAATCTATTACCATGCTCATTGCTATATCATTATGAGTTTTATGGAACCTTCAGATGCAAAAAAGAAAGACTCTTATCTTGATGTTGCTGAAAAATCTCTGAAGCAACTCGAAACAATGGTTCCCGGAGAAGCTGAAGTTTTTGCACTTCAGGCCATGCTTTACACCGCCCGATTGGTAGTGAATCCCATGGAACGCGGACAGCAATACAGCATGCTGATAGGTCAGTCACTTGGGCGTGCCTCGGCGCTCGATCCATCAAATCCACGTGCAAAATTGTTGAAAATTCAAAACAACATGGGTTCGGCCAATCATTTCGGTAAAGACCCAAAAGAGTTTTGCGGACAAGCAACAGATTTATTGGCAGGATGGGAAACATATACTCCCAAATCGCAACTGCACCCGGCATGGGGAAAAGATCAGGCTGAAGAACTGGTGAGATCATGTAGGTAATCTGTGAAACTGATTGTTGCTAACGTATTATTCCTTTGTGTGTTACATGAATTTAATGACACATTTAACTCCCCATTTTGACTTCAAATAATGCTCTTTTTTAATTTCAATCGGGGAATACTTTCAAAGTTACTGAATATGGGTTAAATTTAGCCCATATTTAGCTTTAAGTGTAACCCCAAATCTGATGATGATGAATAGATTCAAACTACGGAATGTGTTGCAGTTTTTGCTTGCCAATGCTATATTGGCATTGATTATCTTGGCTGTTTTTTTCGGAAATATACTCAGCAATCCCGAAAGATTCCTGTCTGGGTATCTTTGGTCATTCACCATTTGTATAACGCAGTGGGCCGGGCCGATAATGATCAAAATTATACTGGAAAAACGATTAAAGTGGATTGACAGACCGGTTACCAGAACATTTGTTGAAATTTTCAGCCTTTTGCTTTGGTCAGTATTTGCTTTTATCTCCGTTCAGTTTCTGATGTATTATCTTGTACGTGGCATATTACCGGCTGCAGCATGGCTATCCATTGAGAAATCAATCATTTACACATTTCTCATTTCGCTTTTTATCTCCCTTACATTCACCGCGATAGGCTTCTTTAAAGCCTGGCGGCAATCGGTTTTAAAAGAGGCTGAGCTTAAGTCGGAAATGATGGCTTATAAATACAATGCATTGCGAAGCCAGATAAACCCTCACTTTCTTTTTAATAGTTTTAATGTGCTCAGCGATCTGGTTTATGAAGATCAGAAACAGGCAGTCAGGTTTATCAGACAGATGAGTGAGCTTTTTCGGTATGTACTCGATAGCCGCGATAAAGAACTGGTTACCCTTGGGGAGGAACTTGAGTTTATGAATAGTTATGCCGGTTTACTCAAAACCCGTTTTGGTGATAAGCTGGAGCTAAACATCAATTTACCACAGGGAAAAGATCAGCTTATTGTTCCCATGACTCTTCAGTTGCTGATTGAAAATGCAGTGAAACACAATGAAGTTTCAGTCAGTAAACCCTTGAAAGTAGAACTCAGACAAATTGGTATTTATCTGGAAGTTGAAAATGTGCTTCAACCAAAAGAGATTTTGGAAGAGTCGAAAAATACTGGCCTTAAGAATATAATTCAGCAATTCAGCTTTTTTACCGATCATAAAGTTGATGTGATCAACAATGGTTTAACGTTTAAAGTCAGGATACCACTAATTCAACAAATTGAAAATGAAAGTAATCATCATTGAGGACGAACAAAGAGCAGCTAACCATCTGGCCCGTCTGCTCAGCAAAGTAGCTCCTGAAATGGAGGTAATTTCGATCTTCGAAACAGTGAGAGATGCCGTTGCCTGGCTGAAAGGAGATCCGGAAATCGGGCTCATTTTTTCTGATATTCAACTGGCCGATGGAATCAGTTTCGAAATCTTCAAGCAGGTAAAAGTGAGTTGCCCTATAATTTTTACTACAGCATGGAATCAGTACGCAATAGAAGCATTCAATACAAACGGCATAGATTACCTGTTGAAGCCCATCGAGGAAAACCGTCTGCAAAAAGCAATAGAAAAAGCCAGACAGTTCTCTCCAATACCAATGCTTGAGAAGATTCTGGCAATGGCAGGAAACAAAGCAGTAAAGAATTATAAATCAAGGTTTCTGATAAAAATAGGAGAAAAGATTAAAACCATTCCAATTGAGGAAATTCTGGCATTCTACAGTCTTGAAAAAGCAAGTTATCTTCTCACCATTTCAAAGCGCTATTATTCTATTGATTTCCCGCTTGATCATCTGGAGCAAATTCTCGATCCTGATAAATTCTTCAGAATCAGCCGAAAATTCATTGTTTCGCTCGAAGCATGCAGCAACATTACGGCCTGGTCAAACAGCCGTTTGAAGCTTCGAATTGAAGGGATCGAAGATCAGGAGATCATTGTAGCCAGAGAAAGAGTTCAGGAATTCAGGAATTGGCTGGATAAGTAAATGATTGATATTCTGTAGCTAATGATGATGCGCATGGTGTTGTTTCACAATTAGGGTGGCAAAAATGCGTTAAAAGAATGAGCTCAACTGTCAATCATCAATGAATACTAACACAGCAGCGTCATGATTCTAGTGATTATTGCAGGCATAATTGCAGTGCCTTTGGTGTATTATCTCATGTCGGAATAGCTCAGCAATTTTCCTTACAGGTCCGAAATGAATGCATTATGGTTTATTGGAGGTTTTTTTGGCGCTACTATTGTTGCAATGGCAACAATGTTGTTTCAGGCCGTAAAAGCATTGAATTCAAACCCTGTGGATGCTTTGAAATATGAGTAGAAGCAGATCAATTGGTGGAGAATTGAGGGTTGAAGATTGGTTCAGCAGAAAGTTTTCCGGATCAATTTGCTTGAAGTCTAAGAGGATAAATTATCATTTATCATTTCCTACCGTTAACTGATTCAAAACAGCCTTTCTGACGCAAAAAAGTCGCTATTTTCAGAAAATCCTTAATTTTACAGTCTGAACTATCAATATATCAGTAACAAACACAAATTATCATGAAAAGAATTCTCTTGTTTTTGCTGTTTCCGGTGCTATTTCTTGCATCATGCAGCACAGCCGAAAAACCAAAAGAAACCGTAAATCCTCTGCTTGTTGAATTTGAAACACCATTTGGTGCGCCTCCATTCGATATAATCGATAACGAGCACTATCTGCCAGCTTATACAGTTGCTATGGAAGAGCATAAGGCAGATATTCAAGCAATTGTAGATAATACTGATGCACCTGATTTTGAAAACACCATCGTTGCCTACGACCGCTCAGGAAAACTGATGAGCAAAATCAGTCCGATTTTTGGCGGACTTCGTGGCGCAAACACCAACCCTCGTTTACAAGAAATAGCACGTGAAATCACGCCCCTTCTCTCTGCACATTCAAATGAAATCAGGTTCAATCAAGGGCTTTTTGAGCGTATCAAAGCTGTTTATGAAAAACGTGAAACACTTGGCCTGAATCAGGAACAATTGCGTCTGACAGAAAAAATCTATCAGGATTTTGCCCGCAACGGTGCAGCTTTGCCTGAAGAACAACGCGAAGAATTGAAAAGCCTAAACCAACAGATGTCGATGCTTTCTCTTAAACTGGGTGAAAATCTTCTGGCTGAAAACAATGGCTTCAAACTCGTTCTGGATAAGCAGGAAGATCTTGCAGGATTGCCACAAAACGTTATTGCTGCCGCTGCTGATGAAGCCAAAAAATCAGGTATGGAAGGAAAATGGGTTTTCACTCTGGCTAAACCAAGCTGGATTCCTTTTCTACAGTTTTCACAGCGTCGCGACTTGCGCGAACAGCTTTACACCGCTTATATCAACCGCGGCGACAACAACAACGCGAACGATAATAAAGCAACTTTCCTTGAACTTATGGAGATGCGTAAAAAAATGGCCAATCTGCTTGGTTATGAGAATTATGCAGAATATTTTATTGCCGATCAAATGGCTGAAACCCCTGCCAATGTTTACGATTTCCTCTATCAGGTATGGGAACCGTCTATCAAACGTGCCAAACTTGAGCGCGATGAACAACAAGCAATCATCGATAAAACCGGTGGCGACTTCAAGCTGGCTTCCTGGGACTGGTGGTATTATTCAGAAATGGTGCGTAAAGAAAAATTTGACCTGAACGAAGACGATATCAAACCTTATTTTGCCATTGAGAATGTTAAAAACGGCATTTTTACACTTACAACTAAATTGTTTGGTCTCACGTTTGTAAAAAACACTGAAATCCCTGTTTACCATCCGGAAGTTGAAGCTTATGAAGTATTTAACCGTGATGGCGGAAATCAGGGTGTACTTTTCATCGATCCGCATCCACGGCCGGAAAAGCGCAGCGGAGCATGGTGCGGCACATACCGCAGTGGAAGTTATGACGAAGATGGAAATAAAGTCTTACCCATCGTAACCATCGTAATGAACTTCACAAGACCTGTAGGCGATCAACCAGCGCTTTTAAGCTGGGACGAAACAAGAACCTATTTCCACGAGTTCGGCCATGCATTGCACAACCTTTTTGCTGACGGACAATATAACCGCACAAGTCGCAGTGTTCCCCGCGATTTCGTTGAGCTTCCTTCACAAATTCTTGAAAACTGGGCCGGTGAACCTGAATTGCTGAAAGAATATGCATTCCATTATCAAACAGGGGAAGTAATTCCTGCTGAACTGGTCGAAAAACTGAATAAATCAGCAATGTTTAATCAAGGTTTTGAAAATGCTGAATATATTGCTGCAGCTATTTTGGACATGGACTGGCATACAATTGCTCTAAGTCCGGAAACTGATGTGAATGCTTTTGAAAAAGCTACACTTGACCGCATTGGTTTGATAAGTGAAATCGTGCCACGTTACAGAACACCAAATTTTGGTCATATTCATGCTACAGGCTATGCAGCCGGATATTATGTATATCGCTGGGCAGGCGTACTTGATGCAGATGCATTTATGGCTTTCAAAGAATCCGGTGATCTGTTCAATCAGGAACTTGCAGAAAAATTCCGCAAATATGTACTTGCCGAAAATGGTCTTTGGGAAGGCATGGACGCCTACGTGAAATTCAGAGGTAGTGAGCCTTCCATCGATCCTTTCTTAATCAGAAGCGGATTGAAATAGAAATTAATAACAAGAAAATCATTGTTATCTGTAATGCTTTGCCTGCTGCCGGCCTAAAAGATTTCGAAGTGTGAATATCAGATTACATAAAAACCCTGATAGTCGAAAACCACTTCAATTTTAATCTCCCGCCAGCAAAACCAAAACCTTTTTCAAACTAAAACCCCGCTCCGGCGGGGTTTTTTCTTGCTGTCAGTTTGGATTGAGGCATTTGCGGCTACCTGCTATACCACTCATTATTAATGGAATATCCTTTACTTTGACTTAATACGCGCATCAAAAGTCATTGGAACTTTGCTTATTACTTTGATCCTTTTTGAATCCGCATGATTGGGATTTATCAGGTAATTAAACTCTTGCGGGACAATGCTGCTTGGAACTTTTAAGATTGCAGCTTCGTTTTGTAGTACAAAATCATCACCAATTGTTTGGGTTAGATATGTTGGTGGTTTTGAATTCCAAAAATCAGGAAGGTCATTAATATCAACCTCCAAAATGGTTAAGTCTTCCGGAATCTCAAATTCAACATAAAATCTATCCGAAGGTAAATCTTCACTTAAATCCAAATGTACCGAGACCTCCAAGGTTGCCAAAGCCCGGCTTTCTGCAGTGTATACCAGTTTTGTATTCAAACTATTCCATCGGTAACCTTTTGCCATCGATGCGCCAATACCTGACAGTGTTGTTTTTAAGTGTTTCTCTCGTTCAACTCTAAAAACTCTCATCAGGCAAAATTTCCAAATTCAATTCGGTTCAAACAAAATCTAACTTCATCAATACCCGTTATGGTATCCAATAAACTTTCGGGTGAATTTCCTTCTAAAGATAAATTTGGTTTCTTCAGCCACCTTTGAAACTTTTCTTCTTCGTTATTAAATACTTCTAACCCATAATCAATCAGTTCAGTAATTAATACAATCAACTCGCTGTCTCTGCTGTCAAGCAAAGAATGTTCAGCCATTTTTTTGTTATAGGTGGTTTGAGGCATTCCAACAATTGACAGAATTGATTTGACAGGACGATTCAGTTTTTGGCTGATTGTTTCAATTGATTTATAGGGAATTCCTTGTCTAATGACTTCAACGCGCTCCATTCTGTTTGACCAGGTATAAGTCTTTTCATCGGAATATATCTCCCATACTTTTAAACCTTTTTTATCTCCAGCTGCTTTTTTTACACTTTTTTTAGTGTTGAAAGGCTTTGTCTTTAATGCTCCAGGTATCATAATTCAACAATTATGCTGTAAAGATACAACATATTTGTTGCTCCAGAAATTTTATGTATAAAAAATATTCTTCCCTTCAGCGCTTTGAAAAGTTGACAGTTTTGGTGGTTGATCAAAAAAATTCTATCTTTCGTGAATAGAATCCAACACGAATGGGTTGACGATTTATTGAAAGTTTCACTTCTGTGCCTGAATTCCGTCTAGGTGCTTTGCAGAAAATCATCGGCCGCTTTCAGGTGTGCCTGCTGCTTTTCAGGATCCATTTTATCGAGGGTACTCAGCAGCATATTGAGTCTGGGATTTTTACTAAAAAAATCGCGGTGAACATGCAGAAACCGCCAGAACAAACCATCCCAGGTTTTTTGCCAGTCTCCTTTGTTAAAATCACTCATTTTCATCAGGTAATTGCTGCCACTGATATAGGGTTTTGTGGCCATCAGTCCGCCGTCGGCAAACTGACTCATTCCATAAATATTGGGCACCATTACCCAATCATAGGCATCAATAAAAAGCTCCATAAACCATTGATACACTGCATCAGGATTTGTTTCCGTAAGCACCATAAAATTTCCCAGAATCATCAGACGTTCGATGTGATGGCAATAAGCAGAAGTCAATACCTTTTTGATGGTTGAATCCAAGGGTCCGATGCCGGTAGAAGCGTCGTAAAATGAAGCGGGCAAAGGCTTTTGAAATTTCCAGAAATTTGCTGTTCGTTCATATACTCCTTTATAAATGTATACACCTCTGATGAATTCCCTCCAACCGATAATCTGTCTGATAAAACCCTCCAAAGAGTTTAAAGAAACTTCATTCTTGCGGGCAAAGTCAATGGCGGCATACACCACCTGCATGGGCTGCAATAAACCGATATTGATGAGCGGAGACAAGACGCTGTGGTGCAGAAACAGTTCATTGCTTACGATCGCATCTTCGTATTCACCAAATCCGGAAAATCTGTTTTCCAAAAACTGCTGCAACCATGCTTCACTTTGGCTGTGGGTAACAGGATAGATAATGGATTTGGAACTGACACCATAGTTATTGCTGAAATTCTTTTCCACATAGTCAACGGCTTCCTCGTAAAAAGAATTTACTTCCGGAAAAACTACTTTTGGAGGCGTTTTACCTTTTGGGTATTTCAATCTGTTTTCGGAATCATAGCTCCATTTTCCGCCAATAGGTTTTTGCTGATCGTCAAGTAAAATATTCAGCTTTTTCCGTTGCTGCATGTAAAAGTCCGACTGAAAATACTTTTCCCTTTTGCCAAAGTAAACCTTCAAATCTTCTTTCGTGTTTATAAACAAAAGGCTTGGATACTCTTTTGTTTTTATGTTCCATTTAGCACAAGTCCTGACTATTCTTTGCTCCAGCCAATCATCACATACATCATAAAAATGAATTCCGGAAATATTACGTTTTGAGAGTTTTTCAATCAATATTCTGATGTCACTTTCCTTTTCTGCAGCTTCAACATAATGCACCTGCAAATCGTTTTTGATCAGATAATCTTCATAATATTTCATTGAAGCCCGATGCAATGTCAGTTTCTGTTTGTGAAACTTGTATTGTTTAAAAAACAGAAATTCTTCAACCAGATACACTTCATCGGCCTCAATGAGCATGGAAATATCCTGAAAAAGCTGGTTCGGAAAAAGAAGAAAAACAGAAGGCTTTTTCATTTCTATGTATTTATTTTGTCTGTTAACGATTTTTTGTTCATCCGGCATCTGTCACTGCAGTATTTGACATCTTCCCAAACCCTTTCCCATTTCTTTCGCCAGGTAAACGGCCTGCTGCAAGTTATACAAATTTTGGTGGGTAAATGCTGCTTTTTATTTTGTTTTTTCACTTTGTTCATCAACAGACTGATTGGAATTTTTTGCTAGTAATCCACACTATAAATAGTGCAAAGCCAAAGAAAATTTACTTTTTGTGGTCACAAGCAGGCTTTGCTTTTTTAAATAAAGTTAACATACAGTTTTATAAATTGTTTAACAGCTAAGAATTAACCAGCTTTTCATGCATCCAATATATTAAACCACAATTAAAAAGATGCCCGATTGATTTAAAATTTCCTTGAAAAACCTCCATCTTTTTTCAATTAAGAAAAAACTATCTTTACGCCTTGTTTTTTTAACCCTGCAAGGCCTATGTTGCGTCTTAAGCTTTTGATTTTGCTCCTAATTTATTCAAGCTTTGGTTTGAATGCAAAACAATTCGGACAATCTGATATTCAGGTGGAGCTTCCAAAAATCATTGTGGGTGATGTTTCGCAGTCAATAACCTTGAAGATTGTTTCAGACAGCTTGTATGGGCAGTTTGAAGGTGTAAGCAAAACAGTTTTTCTAAACGAAAAATCCTATGAGGTTACTTTTGTCAGGAATGAAGCGGCTTTCAATTATGACTTTCCGGAAGATGAGCATCTAATTATCAAAATGGATGATTTCATCTTAGAGAAAGCTGTTACCCCTATCCCACTCTGGATGTCAGTCCTTCCGCCTTTGATCGCAATAATTCTTGCCTTGTTGCTCAAAGAGGTTTTTTCAGCACTATTTGTGGGCATTCTAACCGGCACCTCCATCATGTTTTACTATCAGGGAGTTGGGTTTTTTGCAGCAATTGGCAAAGGTTTTTTGGCAGTTATTGACACCTATGTAATGGACTCCTTGACTGATCGCGGCCATCTTTCAATCATTATTTTTTCAATGATGATCGGGGGAATGGTGCAACTTATCTCGAGCAATGGCGGAATGAAAGGGGTTGTAAACCGCTTATCCGTTTTTGCACGCTCTTCCCGATCAGGGCAGCTGGTAACATGGCTTCTGGGTATGGTTATTTTCTTTGACGATTATGCCAACACCCTTGTTGTTGGAAACACAATGCGACCTGTAGCTGACCGGCTGAAAATTTCGCGCGCTAAACTTGCTTATATCGTAGATTCTACTGCTGCACCCATTGCTGCTATTGCTTTTGTAACAACATGGATCGGCGCCGAATTGAGCTATATTCAGGATGGATTGAACGTAATCGGCTTGAATCAATCTGCATACAACGTATTTTTTAACTCCTTGGCCTACAGTTTTTATCCTATCCTAACGCTGATTTTCGTGTTGATGATTATCCTGATGAAACGTGAATATGGCCCTATGTTAAAAGCGGAAAACGCTGTCAGATCAAAAAAAGCACCTCAAGATGAAATTAATTCCGACTCATCCGAAACTGAAAACAAGTTTGAGACATCCGTAAAATATGAAAAGGCAATGAATGCAATAATTCCTGTTGCAGTCATCATATTCGGAACCATTTCCGGGCTACTTTACACCGGTTGGGACAAAGCGCTTTGGGCAAATGAAGAAGTGTCTTTCATTACAAAAATATCGGAAATTATCGGCAAGAGCGACTCCTATGCAGCCTTGCTTTGGTCGTCTGTCAGCGCTTTGGTTGTTGCTTTTATGTTGACACTTTCTCAAAGAATTCTGAATTTACAAAAGACGATTGAAAGCATTTTGGAAGGCTTCAGAATTATGATGACTGCAATCCTTATCCTTACACTGGCATGGTCCGTTGCATTGGTTACTGAACATATGCATACGGCCGATTTCATTGCACAAAGTCTTCTGAGCATGTCATTTTCACCTTATCTTATACCTGCTTTCACCTTCATTTTGGCAGCTTTGGTAGCCTTTTCAACCGGCACCTCATGGGGTACAATGGCAATTCTGTATCCTTTATTGCTCCCGACAAGCTGGATGTTGACAGAAAGTGCGCCAGGCATTGATCACGAACATGGTCTGACAATTTTTTACAGTGTCGTTTCAGCTGTGCTTTCAGGTTCTATTCTGGGCGATCATGTTTCTCCAATTTCTGACACCACAATTTTGAGTTCAATTTCCAGTGGCTGCAATCATATAGAACATGTGCGCACCCAAATGCCATATGCACTCACAGTTGGTTTTGTAGCTGTTGTTTTTGGAACAATTCCGGCAGCTTATGGTTTCGTTTCAAGCTGGGTTTTAATGCTTCTGGGAGTAGTAATTCTATTTGGTTTCATCCATTTTTTTGGAAAAAAGGTAATAAATCAGACCAATGAATAACTCATTATGAACTGGATTGAAATTACAGCACTGATCGTTTCAGGTGTTTTTGTGGGTTTCATCAATACGCTTGCAGGTGGTGGAACAATCATTTCGATGGCTATTTTTTTGTTTTTAGGTTTGCCGATTGATGTTGCCAATGGCACGAACAGAATAGCTGTAGTGCTTCAGAATATCACTTCCGTTTCTACTTTTTATCAAAAAAAAGTTCTTGACCTGAAAAAAGGAACCTGGCTTGCAGTTCCGGCTGTAATTGGTTCTATTGTAGGTGCATGGGTGGCTGTTGACATCAATAAAGAGGCATTTGAAAAAGCTTTTGCTGTTGTATTGCTGTTGATGATCTTTTTCATGGTTTTCAAAACTTCGAAATATCTGAAAGGCAACGAAGAGTTGATGAAACGAAAGATAAGCTGGGTTCAGGTATTGATTTTCTTCCTTATTGGCTTTTACGGAGGTTTTGTTCAGGTTGGCGTAGGCTACTTTTTACTTGCAGCAATCGTAGTTGGTGCTGGCTTCGATCTTGTAAGGGCCAACGCATTAAAGGTATGGATTGTGCTGCTCTATACGCCTTTCGCATTGGCTGTTTTTGTCTATCACGGAGCAGTGAACTGGAAATTTGGTCTTATTCATGCCATTGGAAATATTATTGGCGCTTACATTGCCTCACATCTGGCCGTTCAGAAAGGGATCGTTTTTGTGAAATGGGTCATTATTATCGTTATCATCCTTACTTCAGCACAACTGTTTGGTTTATACGATATGCATGAAGTGATTGGTTTTTTCCTTAATAGGTAGTCCTTTATTACCTTCAGTAAACGTTATTAATCTCTTTTTTAGGGAATTAAAAAATATTCATCTTTCTTTCAAAATTGAAAATAACAACCCCCAATAAAACAAATTCCTGAAATCTCTTTTTTGTTAATTTCGCCTCTCACATATTTCAAATGTTTTGCTATGAAAAAACCTAATGTATCATTCACATCTGTTTTTATTCTTCTTGTTATTATTCTGCTTCCACTTTTTGGGATTAGTCAGCAATCGCTTAAACGAGAAACAAAACCAGATTATGTGTTGGTAATACACGGTGGAGCCGGTGCAATGGACCGGTCAAAAATGTCGGCAGAGGCTGAAGATGCATACAAATCGGGCTTGATGGCTGCACTTGAAGCTGGTGAAAAAATCCTGAAATCCGGTGGGAGCAGCACCGATGCCATCGTAGCTGCGATCCTTCTTTTGGAAGACAATCCGCTTTTTAATGCCGGAAGAGGTGCCGTGTATAATGAAGCTGGTGAAATTGCCCACGATGCTTCCATCATGGAAGGAAATGAAGGCAAAGCAGGTGCAGTTGGCGCCGTCGGAATTATCCGAAATCCCATTCTTGCTGCAAAAGCAATCATGGACGATGGTCGCCATGTTTTTCTGATTGGCAAAGGAGCCGAAGATTTTGCTGTCAAAGCAGGAATAGACACCGTGAACCCTTCCTATTTTTTCACACAGCCACGTTGGGATAGTTATGAAAAAACACGGCAGACACGTCTGGAGCGCGAGTTTCCACTTAACCCCAAAGGTACAGTCGGCGCAGTTGCACTCGACAAAAACGGCAATTTGGCTGCCGGAACTTCCACAGGTGGGATGCATTACAAACGCGTTGGAAGGCTTGGCGATGCGCCGGTAATTGGCGCCGGAACCTGGGCAGACAATAAAAGTTGCGCGATTTCTGCAACCGGACATGGTGAATATTTTATCAGAAGTGCCGTTGCCCACGACATAGCCGCCAGAATGCTTTATGGCAATCAGACACTGGAACAAGCTACAGATGATGTTGTTATGAAAAAACTTAAAGCACTTGATGCCGGTGGGGGGATAATTGCAGTTGACAAAGATGGAAATATTGCGATGCCATTCAATACATCAGGTATGTTCAGAGGCTATGTGAAAGCCGGTGAAAAAGCAAATGTTGCTATTTATGAAGAGGAAAACTAATACGTTGTCATTTTTGAGCTGAAGAATGTAAATAAAAAAATCTCGCTTATTTAAAATGCTTTATTCCAACTATTTACTTTAATTACTTTTTCAAAAACAATAGCTGGCAGCAAACAAGAACCCCAGCTTTTTGTTTAGAAATAGTAACAAAATGTAGTGTTCTGCATTTATTTTCGAATTTTTAATAAAAAAATACTCTTGTGTTTGCCATAAACATCTACATTTGCAACCTCGTTGCATTTAAAACAGTATTGCATAATGGAAGCTTCTCAAATATTGCATGAGCATCAGCTCAAACGAACAAGTTGTCGCGAAGGCATTATTGAGACGATTATGCATGCAGGTATGGCACTATCTGAAAATGAGATCAGGGAAAAGTTGGTAGGCAATTATGACCGTACAACTTTCTATCGCTCTTTCAAAACTTTGCATGACAGCAAGATTATTCACAAAATTGTTGTGGACAATCAAATTGTAAAATACGCGCTGGACAACGCTGTCACACAAAAACACAGTCACGCACATTTTTACTGCCATGAATGCGATACAGTTCAGTGCATGGATTCAATTCCGGTAACAATACCGCAACTTCCGGCCGGTTTCACCAGTTCAGAAACCGAAATGATTATAAAAGGCTGCTGCAGCAAATGCAAAACAACTGCTGAATAAATTGAAGAAAATTAAATCACATATCGCCTTCGTTTTAGCCGGAATATTTATATTCCCGATACTGGTTCAAAGCACGCATTTTTTGGTACATGCTGAGCACCATCATTGCTCCGGTTTTGAGTGTTCGATTAATTCTGTCAATTCTGAGGCTTTAGCATTCAACCCTTTCATTGGTGAAGGATCAGACGGTAATTGCCTGATTTGTGACTACAAAATCTCTTTAAAAAACATCCCGCAAGCCTTCAACTTTGGTTTTGATATCGATGTTCATTTTTTGATCCGGAACATCATTGCTGAAGCACCACATTTAGGCTTTGAAAGCCATCCCGGCACGCCACGTGCACCGCCGGTTAAGGCATAATCAGCACTTTCCTTCAGATAATTACGGATTGAATTTCCTCAAAAGAAATCCAGTATTTTATTGTCGAGGAAGACCTAAAAATTTGTTTCAAGCCAGATTTCAGCTTGCATCCGGTGAATTCTCTTTTTATCAAAATCCTTCTATGCAATTATTTTTGAGACGATATCTCATCATATACATTTTTTTGACGGTTTCATTTTCTTCTGTTTACAGTCAGAATTTTGAACTTTTGGGAAAAGTCAGCGATGAAAACAATATTCCCTTGCCGGGAGCATTGGTTGTCATTATGCCGGGTCAAAAAGCTATTGCAACAGATGCGAATGGTCTATTCAAACTAGATGACCTTCAAAAAGGGAATTACACATTGAAAATCTCATTTCTTGGCTATAAAACTGAAACCAAACAATTGAATATTGAGCAAAATCTTTACCTCACTTTTTCCATGGCTCCACAACGGACAACCCTTCAGGAAGTTGAGATATTCGACAATTCCATTGAAACGAGAAGAAGGGAAAATTCATTAAACTCTGAAGTTGTAAATGATGTTTTTTTGCGGCAAAACCTTGGTGGAAGCCTGATGAAATCCCTTGATCGTTTGCCTGGCGTCAGCACAATAGACATTGGAGCAGGTCAGTCGAAACCAGTCATTCGTGGCCTCGGCTTTAACAGGGTAGTTGTTGTCGAAAACGGTGTAAAGCACGAAGGTCAGCAATGGGGTTCTGATCATGGTTTGGAGATAGATCAGTTTGCCGTTGAAAACATTGAGGTAATCAAAGGCCCTGCATCTCTGATGTATGGCTCCGATGCCATTGGTGGAATCGTTGATTTGAAGCAATCAGGTATTCCTTCCAACAACACAATAGGCGGAAACATTGATTTTATTGGAAAAACAAACAACGATCTTCTAGGTAGTTCCGTTTCAGTTTTTGCGAGAAAAAACAGTTTATATCTGTCGCTGAGGGCTACTATTCTTGATTATGCCGACTACAAAGTGCCAACCGACAGCGTAGATATTTACAGCTACAGAGCACCACTTTATAACAATAATCTGCGAAATACTGCTGGCAATGAACGAAACCTTCACGCCTCATTCGGACTTGTGAAGAGCAATTATATCAGCAGATTTTTTATCAGCAGAATCAACACTGTCAATGGATTTTTTGCGAATGCCCACGGACTTGAACCCCGCAGAGTGGATACTGTTTTGCACGATGCCTCTGCCAGAGACATCAATTATCCCTATCAGGAAGTGAAACATTTCAAGGCCGTCAACAAAAGTGAATGGACGAGAAATGGCCTGCGTATGGAAGCGGAACTTGGGTTTCAGCGGAATTTCAGACAAGAATACAGCCAATATGTTGATCATGGATATATGCCGCCAATTTTTCCGGATTCTATGGATTTTCCTTCAGATCTTGAACGTGAATTTGAGAAATATATCTATTCAGCAAATCTGAAAGGCAGCTATACTTTCAACGAAAAACTGCATTTCACATCAGGCTTGAGTTTTGAACACCAAAACAATAGCATCAATGGCCGTGGATTTATGATTCCTGCCTACAGGCAATCGGCTTCAGGTGCTTTCGTTTATGGGAAATTCACACTTTCGGAAAGAAGTTTTTTGCATTTGGGGTTAAGAACAGATTTTGGAATCATCAACACCGAGGCTTATAATGACTGGTATGCAAGTCCGGAAGAGACCAACAATGGAATAAATGATGTATTTCTGCTTCGCGCTCCGGATTTGACAAGGCGTTTTTCGAATTTAAGCTGGTCGGTTGGATACAATTACAATCTTGAGAATCTGACTTTCAAAGTCAATGCAGGCAAGAGTTTTCGTATGCCCATCGCCAAAGAGCTTGCAGCAAATGGCGTAAATTATCATCATTTCAGCTATGAAGTCGGAAATCCGGATTTAAAACCTGAGATCGCTTATCAACTGGATTTTAATGCTGAATATTCAGGGAGAAAAATCGCTATTGGGTTCAGCCCTTTTGTGAATTATTTTTCCAACTATATATACCTCAATCCCGGTTTTGAACATGATCAGCTCTATGGAAACGGCAATCAGATTTTCAATTATACCGAAAGCAGCGTATTTCGTTTTGGCGGCGAAATCCATGCACACTTCGATCTGAGCAGAACATTGAAATCGGGAGTTATTGGCGAATATGTTTATTCTGAGCAATTATCGGGAGCTAAAAAAGGTTTTACAATGCCTTTTTCTCCTCCGGCATCCCTTTTGCTGAACCTGAAATTTTTGCCGAAAAATATCATGAATTTTGAAAACTCCTATTTGTCCGTCGACTACAAACTGACAGCCCCGCAAAACAAAATTGTACCACCTGAGGAAAAAACCAAGGGTTATCAGGTGATAGATTTAAGCGTCGGTGCAGATTTTAAGATTAAAAAACAGTTCATTTCGATTAATATTCAACTTCATAATCTGATGAACCAAAAATATTTCAATCACATGAGCTATTACAGGCTCATCAATGTGCCCGAGCCTGGAAGAAGTCTGAGTATCGGCATCAGAATTCCTTTTGAACGCACTATAAATGAATGACTTATTAAAATACTTTAAACAAACTCATCGAATAATTAATTAAATACCCATTTAAACTATGAAAACAACTCATGTAATTTTTGCAATGTTTTTTGCTCTAACTATCTTTTCTTTAAGCTCTTGCAACAAAGACAAAGAAATTTCCAAACCTGAAATCAAAAACTTTGAACTCGGGCATGACAACAGTAATTCCGCCTATCCCGGAAGCGATCTACATATTGAAGCTGATATTGTGGCTGAGGGCAAAATAAACAGAATCGAAATAAAAATTCATCACGAAGGTGAACATGGCAAAAAGTTTGCCAGCTACATCCTGAGCGAAGGTGAATGGGAAGTTGACTCAACCTATGTAAAATTTTCAGGATTGAAAAACACCATTTTTCACGAAGATCTGGACATTCCTGCTGATGCTGAAACTGGCGACTATCATTTTCATTTTGCTGTAATAGATATGGAAGGCAACAAAGCAGAGGTTGAACGCGAACTGGAAATAAAGCTTTCTGCTCCGGTAAAATAACCAAATCCAATTTCGTTTGTTATAGAATACTGCTATAACTAATTCAAAAAATCAATCATGAGAGTTTCACGCACCATTGTCTTTTTTCTTTTCATTAGCATTCTTTTTCATGCTTGCAGCAAAGAGGAAATCGATGATCAAAAGCCCGAAATCGACATCAATTATTCCAATGCTTTTCCAGTTAATTGCGATACAATTTATTTTGGTGAAGCATTCAATTTTATAGCAAAATTTATTGATAACAAAGAATTAGGCGCCTTCAGCATCGAAATCCACCAAAATTTTGATCATCATGCGCACAGTACTGAAGTGACCGTTTGTGAGCTTTGGCCCGTGAAACCAGCGGTTAATCCTTACGTTTTTATCAAAAGCCACAGCATTCCTGAAGGTTCAACAGTTTATGAACCGAATCTGGAAATGCTGATTCCACAAGGAAATGCAAATGGTGAGTTTGATGAAGGTGATTACCACTTTTTTATCAGTCTGACTGACAAAGAAGGCTGGTCAGCTCAAAAAGGCTTAAGCATAAAAATACTGAAAAGGCAGAAATAGTCAACGGTTCAGAAGTAGCCATCAATAAATGTCTCACTAATTTTGAAGAAATTGGTGAGGCATTTTTATTGATTTGAGGTTTACAGATTCCTTGAAATGTTGGCTAATATGTTGGCGGATTCACATCATCTTCATCGAAATAGAGATTCACATCGAGCACCGCCGGTGAGGCAAGGAGGTCTGATACAAGTTGTGAGTTTTTCCTTTCATCTTTTAGTGAAACATGGTAATGCGCTTCGAGCACCGAATCCGAACCGGCATTTTTAAGGTTCACAAGCTTCATTCTCCGACAATGACTTTTAAGAATAGTATCAATCATAGCTTCGTTTTCAGTGCCGCTGTTATACGTTAGTTGCAGCAAAAACTCCCGTTTTTTGGCCTGCCCAAAATTTGTCACCGATAATAGAATAATGGCCAGACTGATAAAAAGTGTTCCGGCAATTGCCACTGAATAGAGCCCAACGCCTGCAGCCATACCCACAACCAGAGAAAAGAAAATAAAAACAATGTCCTGCACATCGCGCACTGCTGTCCTGAAACGAATAATTGACATTGCACCGACTAAACCAAAAGCGGTAGCCAGATTGTTGCCAATCACAAGAATTACAACTGACGTAATCATGGAGAGAAATACCAGAGAATTGACAAAAGTGACCGAATAACTTGGCCCTTTGTAAACAAAACGATAGACAAGAGAAATCACAATTCCACAGACAAATGAAACGATAAGATTGCCAATAACAGTAAAAACTGTTACAGGAAAAAGGTCAAAATTCTGAAATTCTTCAAACATATCAATTCTTGTTATTTCTGTAAATCTGTGTGTGTGAATAGATGGAAGGAAGCTTTTTAGGCTTGATAAAATTATGCGTATCGATAGAGATCACATATTTTGAAACTGATTGTCGCCTTAACCCCAATGTACCGATAACAGGCTTCATCCATGAAGGAAAATGGTCGTTAAATTTTACTTCCAGAATAAAGCGTTCAGAAAGAGATCTCCTGACATTATTTTCAGAGTAAAGCTCTTCTATGTTGGGAAAAGCAACACTCCTGAGATTTTTATCAAAGGTAACCCTGATGGAATCGTCATGATTACCCAGAAATGCTTCTCTTTCATAAATCACAAGAATCACAGGCCGAAGCTTGTGAGTATGATAGTGATAAAAAAAGCGTTTGAGGTTTTCCTCCGATCGGGGATACTTTTCTGTGTCGGGAAGATATTTGTCCAAATAATTGCCAGTAAACATTTGGAGCGCACTGTCAAAAGCCACAGGAGCTCTGTTTTTAATAATAGGAACTTCAAATTTTCTTTTAATCTCAAAAAACACCTGCGGGTCAATATTTTCAGGCAAATTGTAACCTCTTAAACGGAACTTTTTGCGATGCTTTATCCCTTCAACTTTTTCAAAATAACAGCCATATCCGGCAGTATCAAAATAGATGCTACGCACTGTATAATGCTTTTCCTCCATCTTTTCACTGTATTTGTCATAGCTGACAAAGGGTGCTATCATCCGGCGAAGGGTGTCCATTTTATTGTTTGGGACAAAATATTTGTATTCGTAGCGCAGCATTTTGATTTACCGTAAAAAAATGTCAAGTGTTCGTTTCACGTATTCCCTCAATGTCACAGGTTCGCCTGCAAATTTGCATTTCACCGAAAGCCCCGGTATAAGTGAAGCCGGTGGATCAGAGATACGTGCTTTCACAAAAATTACCTGATTCGAACTGATGATTTCCACATGTTCGGTGAAGTCAAATATCGTTGCCTGAACTGTTTCGTCAGTTCCGGGAATAGTAAAATCAATTTTCAGATCGTAGCTCAGATAAGGTTTGTAATGAAATTTCACCGGCGCATACAAGATAAATTCAGTAGTGTCGATGATGGAAATATACTCAACCTCTTTGGGCAAATATTGGTTCAAAACCAGCTTTCCGGATAAAGGTGAAAGCAAAACATACTTTTGTCTGGTTTCTTCCAAAAATTGTAATTCTTTCTGACTTGCCAGAATCTGCTCTTCTACAAGTTTTATATCTGCAGGTTTTGCACCGGATAAAACTGCATTGTAACTATTCCGGGCAATTTCAATATTGGTTTTTGCCGTAATAAATTCCGTTTCAGCCGACTCAAATCTATCTCTTGCTATCAGGCTGTCAAGGAAAAGTATTTGCGAGCGTTCAAAGTTTTTCTGTGTCAGTTCGAACTGCTGTTGGGCATAAATTAATTTCTGCCGCAATTCTTCAACCACAGCCTCCTTTTCACCGGATTTACGGCTTTGAAGTTGTTGTTCCCAAACCAGCATTTCACTTTCAAGTTTTTGAATCCTGTCCTCCACAAGCCTTGAAGAAAGCATACCAATTGTGTCGTTCTTAAAAATTGAGGCATTGTTTGCAATCTCTTTAGAGAAAAATAAAGATGCTATATCACCCCTTTCAAAGCGATAACTGGTTGATTGTTCTATAACGCCTGACTGAAAATTCTTCAGTTCGCTGTAGAAATTTCCATCAAGGTCTGTGCGCAGACTCCATTTTTTTGAAGGATTCAACAATCCCATCGACTGGAAACTAAATGGTACTTTTATGGGTAAAAAAAATAACCCTCCTAAAATCAACAGCAATAATGCCAATGGAATGAGCTTTTTGTATCTATAACTCATTTTTGACAGAGGATTTTATGAAGGCATTCAACGAATCAGGAATATCTTTAATCAAAGGAATAAATTGAATGTCCACGTTAAATGGAAATGAAAATAACAAACAAGGGTTCAATAATGACATTTTCTGCAGGGATCTATTTTAATCTCCAAAAATACAGTTTTTAGTCCGATATGCAGGCAAACTTTGAGGTAAACAGGTCATTTTTGAGGTAATATAGAATGATTATACTAGATTTTGATTTTCGATGCTAGAACTTTTACAGTAAATGGTTATATTGTCATATTTGACAAATTGAAATAAACCACTTATCTTTGGCGTTAGTAACGTAAAAAGTTAGCATGATCATTTCATTTGGTTCAAAGGATACAGAAAGAATCTGGAATGGCGATAGCGTCAATAAAATACCAATTGAAATTCAACAGATTGGACGGAGAAAAATGAGGATGTTAAACAATTCACAAAATTGGTCAGATCTAAGAATTCCGCCTTCAAATCGACTTGAAAAATTACAAGGTTCATATTTTTACAGTATCAGGATTAATGACCAATGGCGCATAGTGTTTCGATGGAACGACAACAATGCACAGGATGTTGAGATAATAGATTATCATTAAAAAAGGAGGATAAAAAATGGAGAGATTAGCGAATATTCACCCTGGAGAAATTTTATCAGAGGAATTTTTATCCCCTCTTGAGATAAGTGCCTATCGATTATCAAAAGACACGGATATACCTCAGACACGGATTTCCCAGATAATCAAAGGAAAAAGAAGAATAACAGCCGACACAGCCCTTAGATTGGCAACATATTTTGGAACAACTGCAAAATTCTGGCTTGGATTACAAGATGATTTTGACATTGAAGAGGAAAGAGAAAACAAGAAGGAAATATTAATCAGAATACAAAATAAGGCGCCAAAACAGGCAATTTAAATCAGCTTTCTGAGATTATTTCTTCAAAACCAAGTTGTTAAAAAACAAATTTTACTGCCCCTCGTACTGCTGAATTTCATCAAAAACGAACTCCAGTTTAACGCCGGCTTCGGCAAACATGGCTTCAGACTCGAGGCCGGCATGGTATTTCCGCTCGCAAACCACACGTTCTATTCCACAGTTGATGATGAGCATGGCACATGTGCGGCAGGGAGTCATCCGGCAATATAAAGTGCTTGCATCGAGTGCAATACCCCGGCGTGCCGCTTGTGTGATCGCATTTTGTTCAGCATGGACGGTTCGCACACAATGTTGCGTGACACTGCCATCTTCGTGAATCACTTTTTTCATCAGATGACCCACTTCATCACAATGCGGCAATCCGCGCGGCGACCCAACATAGCCTGTAACAAGAATCTGCTTGTCTTTTACAATGACGCATCCGCTCCGGCCACGATCGCAGGTAGCCCTGCTGGCAACGGAATCGGCCAGTTTCAGAAAATATTCATCCCAGCTGGGTCTTATATGCATGGGGATTTTTGGTTGATTCTCAGACATGGGTATTTATTTTTTGAAGAATTTCTTCTATTTGATGGTGCAGACTTTCCAGGTTTTCCTCGTTGTGCAGCACAAAATCTGCCATACGGATGCACTCGGCAAGATTCTGATGGTTGGGATCGGTGGCATGCATTTCTCTGGCTTCGTTGGCCAGAAAAGTTTCGAAACTTACAGCATCTGTTTCCGATTTCCGCTTTTGAATACGTTGGTAACGAAGCTCAGGATTGGCATCAACTGCAAAAAGCCAAAACCCCGGTTTTCCGCGAAGCGATGTGATTTCACCAACTGTGCGTATGCTTTCAATCACACAGGATTTACCTGCCTCCAAAGCTTCAATGTAGAGACAATCTGTGATATAGCTTGGACCAAATTCAGCCCTGAGAGAATTTGCCACATGGGTCATGCTGTCACGATTTACTTCCAGACCTCTTTTTTCTATTTCTCGGATAAGAAAAGCACGGACAGAATAGTGCTCAAACTGTTTTTCTTTGACCAGGAAATCAACGATAGTGCCCTTCCCTGCCCCGAGTGTTCCGGTGATGCCAATTATGAGCATATTATAAGCTGCTTTCCTGTTTGATATCTTCGATCCATTTTCCAATTTCCACCGGCCTGTAGGCCTCAAGCAAAGCCGGAAGTTTGAATGGATCATCCGAAACAATTATATTTTCACGATGTTCGGGGCGAATGAATCCTTCTTTGACACCATGGTCGAGAAAAGCCAGCAAGTGATCGAAATAGCCTTCAATATTCAGTAGCGCTATCGGCTTATCGGCAATACGAAGCTGGTTTAAAGTAAGTATTTCTGATATTTCATCCAACGTTCCAAAACCACCCGGCATAGCGATGAATGCATCCGAAAGTTCCACCATCAGCTCTTTGCGTTCGGCCATTGATTGCACTTCATGCATAAGATCAATTCCGTTGTGGGCTACTTCTTTCCTGATAAGATGATGTGGCATTATGCCAACTACTCTGCCTCCTTTTTGCATCATTGTTTCGGCCAGAACCTTCATCAATCCTACATTCGCGCCTCCATAAATCAATTCATCCTGCCTTTCTGCCAAAGCAATCCCTAAAGCAACGGCAGCTTCTTTGTAGGCTGATTTAACACCCATACTGCTTCCACAAAACACACAAATTTTCTTCACTATGCATATTATTTTGAATGACAAATGTACGTTTTTCGGTTCTCTTAAAAGGTAATTTTCCAAAAGCATGGCATCAATCTGTTTCAAAACACATCATAAGTATGCTAACTTTTCATTAATGCTTATTTTTGCGGATTAAATTTATGCTGAATGCAATCACTCTATCCTTTCAAACTAAAGCCTATCTTCAAAGATAAGATCTGGGGAGGGCAAAGAATCAGACAACATCTGCAACTTGATTTCGGTAATCTTCCGAATTGCGGAGAAGCATGGCTGGTATCAGGTGTCGATGGAAATCCGACCATCATAAGCAACGGCTACCTCGCCGGCAATGAGCTGAACGAGATCGTTGAAGTTTTTATGGGTGACCTTGTTGGCGACAGGGTTTATGATCGTTTTGGAGATGTTTTTCCGATTCTCGTAAAAGTCATCGACTCCAACGACTGGCTCTCAATTCAGGTCCATCCCGATGATGCGTTAGCCCAAAAGCGCAAAACAGGTTATGGAAAAACGGAGATGTGGTATGTGATGCAAGCTGATGAAAATGCTGAATTAATTAGTGGTTTCAACAGACCTACCGACGAAAAAAGTTATCTTGAACATCTTAACTCAGGCAAGCTTAAAGAAATAATGAACTTCGAAAAGGTAAATCAGGGTGATGTATTTTTCATCCCTGCCGGCCGTGTTCATGCTCTGGGGCCAGGCACTGTTATCGCCGAAATTCAGCAAACAAGCGACACTACCTACCGCATTTATGACTGGGACCGCAAAGATCATTTGGGTCAGATGCGCGAACTCCACACCGAAGAAGCCCTTGAAGCTATCGACTACAAAATGCATAATTCCTATAAAACTCCTTACCATACAACCGAAAATCAAACAGAAAAAGTAATCACTTCTGAATTTTTTACAACGAATATCCTCCAGTTTTCAGAGGCTATCCGCAAAGACTACAGCGAACTGGATTCCTTTGTGATTCTATTGTGTACCGAAGGTTCATTCGAATTAAAATGGGAAGATCAAAGCTATCTTGTTAAAAAAGCTGAGACGATCCTTTTACCTAATCTGATAAAAGAAATAGAGCTTTTCCCTTCAGTAAAATGTACACTTCTTGAAGTCTATATTGCCTGACAGATGCAACCTATACAAGGTTTTGGTTGTCTGAAATGCAAAAGTGAATTTTACTTATTTCATAAACTTCTTCAAATGAAAAAAATTCTGATACTGGCCTTTTTCAGCTTATTTGTTTCTGGCGCATTTTCACAGGAATCGGTTCTGCCCAAAGTGATTATCAAAACTTTGGACGGAAAGAACTTCAATACCAGTGAAATTTACAACGATGGGAAACCTATCATACTTAGCTTCTGGGCTATTTGGTGCAAACCTTGCCAGAAGGAATTGGATGCTTTCATGGAGCATTATGAAGACTGGCAAGCTGAAACAGGCGTAAAAATTTATGCTGTTTCCATTGACGACTCACGCTCTACCGCTAAAGTGGCCCCTTTAGCAAGAGGTAAAGGCTGGGATTTTGAAATCCTGCTTGATGCCAACGGCGACTTCAAAAGAGCAATGAACGTAAATATGATTCCCCATACTTTTCTTCTGGATGGCAAAGGAAATGTAGTGTCTCAGCATACATCCTACTTTGAAGGCGCCGAATTTGAACTTTATGAAAAAGTAAAGAAAATAGCAGCCAAAAAGTAGTCACATATTTAATTCACTTGATTCTGTCAGGCAAAAGTTTTTTCATGAAAAAAAATCTGATTTTTATAATCCTTATCCTGTCATTTGGCACACTGAATGCACAGGATTTTTTAAATAATTCTACTGTAAACGGAAGCTTTCAGGTCGATGCACAGTTTTACAGGCCAGATGCTGTTATCGGCATTACAGATTCCTCCATCGCCGGCCGGAAACTTGGCATCAACGGTTATGGAAACATCATTTACACCTTAGGCAATTTTAAAGCCGGAATGCGCTACGAAGCTTTACTGACGCCTATTGCAGGCTTCGATCCACGTCAGGAAGGGAATGGCGTTCCTTATCTATGGGCTTCCTATAGCAGCGATTTTATTGATGTCACGGTCGGTAACTTTTACGAACAGTTTGGAAATGGATTAATTTTCAGAACCTACGAAGAGTGGACTTTAGGCTATGATAACAGCATGAATGGCATACGTGTGGTTTTGAATCCTGCGAAAGGGATTTCAGTAAAAGGAATTTATGGAAGTCAGCGCTATTACTGGCAAAAATTTGAACGCAACAACCGCGGAATCGTCAGAGGCCTTGATGCCGAAGTGAATCTGAATGACATTGTTAAAGGAATGGAATCTTCGCCAGTGTCAATCAGTGTTGGCGCAAGTGCGGTGAGCAAATACCAGCGTGATGCTGATCCGATTTACAATTTACCTGAAAACGTGGGCAGTTTTGCAGGACGGATAAATCTGGGCGCCGGCAATTTCAATTTTATGACAGAATATGCGCACAAAATCAACGATCCTTCGGCAATGAACAACTTCATCTACAAGGAAGGTCATGCCATGCTGTCGTCGCTCTCTTATTCCACAAGAGGGCTGGGCGTGGTTCTTCAGCTGAAACGCGTTGACAACATGGGCTTCAAATCTGATCGCAGTGTATCTGGAAATGCATTGGACATCAATTTTTTACCTCCAATCAACCGCACTCACGCCTACAGTCTGACCGGAAAATATCCTTATGCCACGCAACCCAACGGCGAAATGGGTTTGCAGTTTCAGGTGAATTATAAAATCCCGAAAGGAACCCTTCTGGGAGGAAAATATGGAACTGGTATCGCCTTAAATTTCAGTCAGGTGAACGACATTATGCGTGTGGCTGTGAACGACACAACAAAAATCGGTCAGGAAGGTACACTGGGCTACACTTCAGATTTCTTCAAAGTTTCGGATCATGTATTTTTCCGCGACCTGAATTTTGAAGTTGACAAACGTTTCAGCAATAAACTGAAAGGAACTTTTCAATACATGAATCTGCTTTATGACATTGCTACAATCGAGGGTCATGCAGGCGATCCTGTTGTTGAAGCAAACCTTTTTGTAGTTGATTTCACTTATCGCCTGACTGCACGAAATGCCATACGCACCGAACTTCAAGGCTTATGGACAAAACAGGATGATGGCGACTGGATTGCTGCAATGGTGGAATACACGATAGCACCGAAATGGTTTTTTGCAATAGCAGACCAATACAATTATGGGAATCCTGACAAAGACCAACGCAATCATTATTACACTGTTTCTGCAGGTTTCACGCGTGAAGCAAGCCGTTTAGCACTCACTTTTGGGCGTCAGGCAGAAGGTGTGGTCTGTGTAGGTGGCGTTTGCAGACAAGTGCCTGCTTCAAGTGGGTTGACACTGACTTTGACAACAAATTTCTAACATTCTTTGAATCGTTCAGTCATGACAAACATCAAAAAAATAAGCTTTTTTCTTGCCTTTGCAATCATTCTGGCTTCTTGCGATAAAATAGAACCTCCCTACAAACAGGATAATCAGCAAACCAATCCGGAAACAGTTACCCGAAAAGTATTGCTTGAAGATTATACCGGTCATACCTGTGTAAACTGTCCGCTGGCAGCAAAATCAGCAATAGCCTTACAGGAATCCTATGATGGCAAAATGATTATGTTAGCCATTCATGCAGGGTTTTTTGCATGGCCCCAAGGCGCTCCATTCAACAATGATTATCGCACTGCTGCCGGTGAAGCCTGGGATCAGTTTTTTGCTATTTCTGCAGAAGGAAATCCAAATGGAATGGTCAACCGCAAAAAAACTGGCGGAAATTATGTTGTTCCTCCCGGTCAATGGGGATCTGCTATTGCTGCAATTATTGAAGATCCTGCTGCTTTAAAACTGGAAATCGAAACTTCATTTAATGAAGGTTCCCGCAAGCTTGACATCACATTGAAGTCAACTTTATTGAGTGTCGCAGACGAAAATTATAAAATAATTGCTTGTATTGTGGAGGATAGTATTGTGAGTGCGCAACGCAACAACGAAAGTACCGTTGGCCCGACACCAACAATTCCGGACTATGTACACAGGCATATGCTTCGCGAAAATGTAAATGGAATTTGGGGTGAAGACTTCATCGCTGCCGGACAGGCTTCTGCATCCACCAACACAAAAAATTACACCCTGACACTAAATGGGAATTACCAAGCGAAAAATGTTTCCGTAATTTCTTTTGTTTACGATGCCACAACCTTTGAAATCATTCAGGTTGAGGAGAAAAAGCTTAAAAACTAATTGGTTTTAATTTTCAGGTCTTTGTTGAATGAAAAATTTAATCTGTTGATCTGTTTTGCTTGCCGGATTTTTTTGATTTGACTTCTTCGTTTCGCTTGTTGTATTTATGTTCCCTGCCTTTTCTCGTTTTCTGCTTGTGATCCATCAGAATCTGAAATTGTTCTTCCGTAATAAGGGGCTTTATGGCATTGTCCATTTCATCGAACAGGGCTTTTTGATTGTCCCAATGCTCCTTCATCAACTCCCAGTGCACATCGCTGAATGAGTCGAGAATTGGTGTTAGCAGTTCTTTTTGCGCTTGTGTAGGCTGAACAATCATGTAAAGGTGATCTCTGAAACCCTCTCTGGTGTTGAAGGACTTGATCTTTTCGACTTTATTTCGTGTCACTCTTCCGGTAGTAAGTGTTCCGATAAGTATGCCTGCGACTAAAGTTCCGAAAAGTAGAAGAATGTATTTTGTTTTCATGGCTTAAATAGTATTTCAATAATTTGCGAGCAGATTGGTAAAGTCATCACTTTTGAGTCCGGCCAGTCCAAGCAATCCATCCAAAGCAATAGAATTCTCCTGCCAGACCACATAAAGTAAAAGCAAAACTACCGCTGCAGCTGCGGACATGCTGATGCGAACCATCAATCTGTAAAGATCTTTTTGCCCCTCAGACTGGTCATTCCTCTGAATAATCTTCATCAAAACCCCTTGTGTAAATCCTTTACCAAAATCCGGATGATAGTTTTTGAGCCTGCTATCAACTTTTCTCCATGCATGAAGCGTTTCCTTCATCGTTGGATCAAAATCAAGACGCTTTTGGAGCAATGCATGTTCTCCTGCATCCAGTTCTTCAGCAAGTGCCTTGATAAGTAATTTTTCATTTTCCCTTTTCATATTTCCTCAAGTTTGATGATTTCAATCCTCAGTTTTTCCAATGCCCTTGACAAGCGTGACAAGACCGTTCCCAATGGGATTTCAAGCATATCAGCCGTTTCCTTTGTTGAATATCCCTGCACCAGTCTAAGAATAACAACAGCGCGCTGATCTGGTTCAATGGAGGCAAGTGCCTTCGTAATATGCTCCTGTTCATCGGTCTGAATGTATTGGTCTGATTCAATTATCGTAATATTCTTATACTTCTTATCTTCCAAAAAATCGAGCCATTCGTAACGTTTTTTCCGTCTGCGCAATTCGTTTATTGAGAGGTTTATAGCAATTCGGGTCAAAAAAGTTGACACTTTTGCATCATGCCTGTAATTTTCTACTGAGCTCCAAAAGCGTATAAAGGTCTCCTGACCTACATCTTCGGCTTCGGGAGTATTGCCAAGCATACCAATAACAACGCGGGCTACCGTTTTTTGATAGCGATTGATGAGTTCTGTAAGCGCAAGCTCCTTTCCCTGCTTCAACATTTTCACCAACTCCGATTCGTCCAACTGTTTGTAATGCTCCAATACGTTTCGAATTTTCTTTGTCGTCAAACGTTTTCCAGTCTTTCCTATTTCCTTCTTAACTGCATCTTAGCCTTTGACAAAACAAAAGAAAGTTTTATTCCTTTTGCTTAACTTTCAATGACTAAGCCTGACAAAAATACGTTCAAAAACGTCATATTTTGTGCATATCAAAGGGCTTTTCAAACTTTTTATTCTTTCCTCATGAAAATGGCATTTGCACAAACCTTATATAAAATTTTCCAGGCTTTAAAAAACTCTTAAAAGATCAGCTGTCAGAATAGAAAAAAGTTGTTGGTTTTTATATCTTTGTCATGAAAGGCCATGTTTTTAATCGTTTTCATTGAAAAAGCATTTAAACATTTGGCCGCGCAACGAAAAAGCAGGACATGAATCAACGAATGTGGATCAAAGCTGGTTTGCTGGCAGCGAGCACCATGACAATCATGGCAGGCGCAATTGTGGCACCTTCGCTTCCCCGTATTAGTGAGCATTTCGCTGATGAGCCCAATATCGGGCTCTTAAGCCGACTCATAATTACAATGCCTGCATTGTTTATCGTCTTTTTTTCAAGTCTTGCCGGTTGGTCAATTGATCGTTTTGGACGCCGCATCATGCTTTTGGGTTCACTGATTTTGTATGCTTTGGCTGGAACAACAGGTGCATATGCCGACAATCTTTACACGATTCTTGCTGGCCGGGCGCTGCTTGGAATTGCAGTTGCAGGAAATATGGTAACGCTAACAACCCTCATCGGCGACTACTTCACAGGGCATGAGCGCAATAGATTCATTGGTTTTCAAGGTTCATTTATGGCTTTTGGCGGTGTCATTTTCATCCTCATCGCAGGCTGGCTGGCCGACATCAGCTGGGAAATGCCATTCTGGCTTTATGCGCTTTCTTTACCCATTTGCATTTTGGCTTGGAAAAGCATTCCCGAACCTGAAATAAAACGAAGGAAGGCTTTGCTTTTATCCAATGAAACGAAGCAATTCGATATTAAAACCTCAAAATTTATCTACTTAATGGGGTTCACCGGAATGGCGCTTTTTTATATTATTCCGGCTCAACTTCCATTTTTACTGAAGCAAACTCAGGGCGTTTCAAACAGCATGATTGGCTATGCAATCAGTGTTTCTACTTTCTCCGGAGCGTTGATTTCGCTGTTTTACGGTAGTATCCGTCGCCGTCTGTCTTTTCAGTGGATTTATGCCGCAGCTTTCAGTCTTTTTGCTTTAGGCTACCTTGTAATTGCTTCTGCCGGAAGTTTTTATACCATCCTTTTTGGGTTGCTTATTGCAGGCGCAGGAACCGGCTTGCTCATGCCCAACGCCAATCTCTGGATGATGAGTATTGCTCCGGAGGTAAGTCGCGGCCGCATGATAGGCAACCTGACGATGGCAGTTTTTCTTGGTCAGTTTATTTCACCGATCATGGTGCATCCGCTTGTTACTCGTGGCAGTGTCAATGATGCCTTCTATTATCCGGGCCTGCTGATGGCCTTTATAGCATTCGCTTTTGCAGCTGATCAGCTGCTTCGGGGAAAAACTAAATAACCCATTGAAAACAGCTTTTCCTTCACTAGACGACTCTCATTTTTCGCCTCAGTTTGAAAAACAAACCTCCATCAAAACAGTTTCAGCTATATTTGCAAACGGTCCACAATGGAAAACTGCACGCCCATGAAAAGAAAAATCTTCCTCCTCACTTTGCTTATTGCTGGTGGTATAGCCACTTTCTTAATGTTTCACAGCAAAAATGAAATAAAAAACCTGAACCCTGTTTTTCAATCTTTGCCCGAAACAAAAGAACCCAAAATGGCGCCAAATGACTGGCTTGCCAAACAAAAACTATATCCCAATGCGGAGTTCAGCTATGAACACTATTTGTATGCCCTTCAACAGGCAGTAGCACTCCATAAATCTTCTGCAATCCGCAATGCAGCATGGGAGCTTGCAGGGCCTACAAATATCGGAGGACGCATAACAGACATTGCAATAAATCCCGCAAATCCTACAACAATGTATATCGGAGCAGCATCCGGTGGCATTTTTAAAACTACCGACAGCGGAAACAGCTGGGAACATCTTTTCACAGATGCACCAGTGATTTCGATTGGTGCACTGGCGCTTGATCCTGCAAATGAAAATATCCTTTATGCCGGAACTGGGGAAGCCAATTCTTCAAGCTTCAGTTTTATTGGAAACGGATTATACAAATCTATTGATGCCGGCCAATCATGGAATCATATTGGTCTGGAACAATCTGCATATATTGGCCGAATCCTGGTTGATCACAACAACAGTGAAAGGGTTTTTGTGGCAGCATTGGGAACACTTTTTACACCCAATGAAATGCGTGGAATCTACCGCAGCATCAATGGCGGAAATGATTGGGAACGGGTACTTTTTGTTTCGGATTCCACTGCCGGCGTCGATATTGTGCAACATCCAACAAACCCTGATATTTTGTATGCAACAATGTGGGAACGCATGCGCGGCCTCACTTACAGACGCTCTCACGGAGCAACTTCCGGCATCTATAAATCCATCGATGGCGGCGACAGCTGGACTTTGCTCAGCAATGGCTTGCCCGGTGGAAACGAAAAAGGCCGCATTGGTCTGGCTATTGCGAATAATAATCCTGAAATAGTTTATGCTTTTATCGACAGGCTTGTAAACGGGAATTATGTTGCAACAGTTTATAAAACCGCCAATGGCGGTCAAAACTGGCAGCAAACCAATGACGGCAACCTGAGCGGAATGAACAGCACTTTTGGCTGGTATTTCGGACAAATACGTGTAGATCCACAAAACGACAACCGTATCTGGGTATTGGGAGTAGACCTTTACAGAAGTGAAAACGGAGGAAACAGTTATACACAGATTGCCGGCTACTTCAATCTTGATCAGATTTATGTGGACCATCATGCAATGTTTATCCATCCGCTGACCGGCGAAATAATTCACGGAAATGACGGTGGGCTCTACAAAAGCAGCAATTATGGTAACTCCTGGAGCAAAATCAACAACCTTCCTTTGACACAGTTTTAT
>JAGXRB010000320.1 GCA_018336075.1 Bacteroidota bacterium | reverse complement strand
CTGTAACCTTTCATCTTTATGTCGGGGCAGTAGGATTCGAACCTACGACCCTCCCGACAAAAGCATTTGTCGGGATGCGCCAGCCGTACTTGCGCTGAAATGTGATATTGAAATCAAAGTACTTAAAACAGAAAAAGGCTACAGTTTTCACTGTAACCTTTCATCTTTAAGTCGGGGCAGTAGGATTCGAACCTACGACCCCCTGCTCCCAAAGCAGGTGCGCTAGCCGGGCTGCGCCATGCCCCGATATCTTGCGGAGGGAGGGGGATTCGAACCCCCGGTACCCTTTTCGAGTACGACAGTTTAGCAAACTGTTGGTTTCAGCCACTCACCCATCTCTCCTGAAATATTTTTAAGAACTTTTTCCTGTTTCCTTGTCAGAAATGGAGGTGCAAAATTAGCCATTCTATGCACATATCCAAACTTTTTTTAAAGAAAATTTTATTGGAAATGAAAGGCAGTTTTTTTTTAGTGAATATTGTGATCTAATTAACACAATTTCAATTACTAAGATAATCTTAAAATTATGTTAATTTTTAATACAGCAAGAATTTGGTTACCTTAGATTTACTACTTTTGCCGCCTGATATGAAACAAAAGAAGTTATTCTACACCATTTTGGTCGTTCTGCTTGTTGTAGCAGGTTATTTTCTGACCACCATAACCTTTCCGAAAAACGCCAGTCGATACCCGGCAATTATAATTTTGCTCCTTATTGACTACTACGTTTGGGGGCTTTTCAAGAAAAAAGTTTTCACATACCATAAATTAATAAAGGCTGCGACTGTATTTTTATACTGGTTGCCATTTCTAATGCTGGTTGGCACAACAATCGCAACATATTTTGTTGGAACAAAATCATGGAATCCATTAATGAGAAATATTCTTTTTGGAAGCATTTTTTCATTTTACGTTGCAAAAGTCCTAATGGCAATTATTCTTGGAATAGCAGATATTTTTAAAGTTGGTAAAAGGGTAGTTCACCTGTTTAACAAGGATAAATCCTCTTTTGAAGATGGGGAAATGGGAAAGATTACCCGTGCAAAATTCATGGAAAGAATCGCCTTTGTTACCGGAGGACTAGTTGTTACAACAATGTTTGCAGGAATGTTTAGATGGGTTCATGATTTTGATGTTAAAGATTTATTCGTCAAAATAAAGGGTCTGCCAAATGCATTTGACGGATATAAAGTAGTTCAGATTTCTGATTTGCACCTTGGAACCTGGTCAAATATTGAGCCTCTAAAGGAAGCTATTCAAATAATCAATGATATAAACCCCGATCTTATTGTATTTACAGGTGATTTGGTTAATTATACTACTGACGAAGCATTCAGGTTTAAAGAGGTGCTCTCCGGACTACAAGCAAAAGATGGGGTATTTGCTATTTTGGGCAATCATGATTATGGAGATTATGTGAACTGGCCTTCAAAACCTGAGAAGCAAAAAAACATGGAGGCTCTTTACCAATTTTATAATCAGATCAATTGGAAACTGCTTCGAAACGAAAACGCAATCATCAGCAGGGGAGACGATAAAATAGCTTTGATCGGTGTAGAGAACTGGAGTGCAAATACACGCTTTCCTCAGTACGGTAATATATTGAAGGCAAGCAAAGGCCTTGGTAAAGTTCCGGTCAAAATTCTTCTATCACATGATCCAAGTCATTGGAATTCAGTTGTTTTAGATCAGCATAAAGATATTAATCTTATGTTGGCCGGACATACACACGGTTTCCAGTTTGGAATAGAAATCCCTGGAATCAAATGGAGTCCGGCTCAGTATATTTATAATGAGTGGGCCGGACTTTATGAGAATGAAGCATCAAATCAAATGCTATATGTTAACAGGGGTCTCGGATCGATCGGATATCCAGGCCGAATAGGAATTCTTCCGGAAATAACAGTTATTAACCTTCAATCCTAAAATTGTATGAAAAAGAATTTATTTCTGTCTTTAAGATTCGCAGCTTTGCTGTTTATCAGCTTGGCATCATTCGCCTGCGGTCATCATCATCAACATGATGTTCCGGATGAAAAACCAATCAATATTATTTTGTTGATAGGTGATGGAATGGGTTTTGCACAGGTTCATGCAGCTACCCTAAGTTCAGATCAGGAGTTAAACATGTTAAAGTCCCAGCACACAGGTTCAATCACAACGCATTCCTACGACAATCTTATTACGGATTCAGGGGCTGGGGGCACAGCGCTGGCAACTGGAAAAAAAACCAACAACGGGATGATCGGAATGACACCTGACAGTGTGGCTGTTCCCAGTATGCTCGATATTTTTGCTGAAAATGGAAAATCAACTGGAATTGTTGTAAGCTGTGGTGTCACTCATGCCACACCAGCCAGTTTTATTGCTAAAAATGTTAAAAGAAGTAATTATGAAGCCATTGCTTTAGATTTCTTGAAATCACCTGTGGATGTTGTTATTGGCGGAGGAATTAAGCACTTTAACCAACGTGAAGATGGTCGTACACTTACAACTGAAATGGAAGAAAAAGGCTTTACATATTTAAATAAGCTTCCTGAAAATGCCTCAGAATTTAATAAACTGATTGTACTTACTGATAGCGTTCATCCCAGTTCAGTGCTTGATGGAAGAGGTAATCTTCTTCCTGAAGGAACAAGGCTTGCATTACAGTCACTCAGCAACAATAAGAACGGTTTCTTCTTAATGGTTGAAGGTTCACAAATTGATTGGGCAGGTCATGGAAATGATTCGGCTTACCTTGTCAATGAAATGTTTGATTTTGACAAAGCTGTTGCTGAGGCTTTTAAATTTGCTGATTCCAACCCGGGTACACTCGTAGTTGTTACAGCCGACCATGAAACTGGTGGTTTAACATTGATTCATGGCGATAATAAAAATTCAATAAAATTTGCTTTCTCTTCAACTGATCATTCAGGAATTATGGTTCCTGTATATGCATACGGAACCGGCGCTGATCATTTTGTTGGTTCATATGATAACACCGAACTTTTTGACAGAATATTGAAAGCTGCCGGAATTCAATCAAAATGATCTTTTGATTAGAATTAAATTTCAAAGAAAATCCTGTTCGTTATCTGTTGAACAGGATTTTTTTTTTGTTGGCAATGAAATTTTCCTTTATTTCTTTAAAAACCAAAATGCAGTATCTTTGAACCGAATAAATTTATAATCTTATGAAAAGCACGTTATTCCTCTCTTTTTTGATCATCATTAACTTTTTCCCATTTGCATCGGCAGGCCAAAGCTTTGGATCTGGAAACAAAAAACCAATTGTTATTGCACACAGAGGAGCTTCGGGTATTGCTCCTGAAAATACACTTGCTGCTGTTAAGAAGGCAATGGATGCTGGGGCTGATATCATAGAAATTGATGTGCACCTTACACAGGATCGTCAGCTTGTTGTTATGCACGATGAAACTGTAGATCGAACAACAAATGGCACAGGTAAAATAAAAGATTTAACATTAAAGGAAATAAAAGCACTTGATGCAGGAGAATGGTTTTCAAAGGAATTTGGAGGAGAGAGTGCTCCAACGCTTGAGGAGGTTATGAAGTTAATAGCAGGAAAACACAAGCTTCTAATCGAAATCAAACCAACATGGACAGGGAATTATGAAACAGAGAAGCAAGTTTTAGGGTACATTAAAGCGCATGATGCTGCTTCATGGTGCATCATTCAAAGTTTTGACAGCAAAGTTCTGGAAAATGTACGTGAATTAGATAAGTCAATCGAAATTCATAAGTTGGTAATATTAAACATACCTGTATTGCCTTTGCACTACGATAGCGGACTGAGATGGGGATCATTTCTAAAATACAAGCAATGGAGTGCCATAAGTGTTTATCATAAAGGATTGAATAAAAACAAGATACGTCGAATTCAAGATCGTAGACAAAAAGTGTTTACCTGGACTGTAAACGAAATAAAAGATATGGATGAAATGATAGCTTTTGGTGTAGATGGAATAATCACAGACTTTCCTGATCGTTTAGCGATAAGGATGCGGCTAAAATAAATTCAGAACCAAATCTACCCGAAATGTGAAATTGGTATCACATTTTCATTTAAAAAGCATATCTCATTACAAATTTGAAACTTTTGGTATTACGAAAAAAAATACTCAAACGTATACCAGATAAAGGAAAGCATAAAAAAAGCACCTCGTTTGAGGTGCTTTCAGTGATTTGTCCGGGATTCGAACCCGGGACCCTTTGCTTAAAAGGCAAATGCTCTACCGACTGAGCTAACAAATCATCCCGTTTTGGAGGTGCAAAAGTAGACAATTATCCCATACTACCAAGACTTTTTGAGTTTTTTTTTCATTTATTGTAGCCAGCCCTTGCCTTGTCGTAGGATAAATGCTTCACCTGTAGTGCAATCCACAATTGTACTCGGCTCATTTCCACCAAAGCCAGCATCAATGATTATATCAACTTTATCTTTAAACTTCTCATAAATGATCTCCGGATCGGTTGTATATTCGAGTACTTGATCATCATCCAGTATAGACGTTGTCATAACAGGATGCCCGAGCTCGTTAACAATAGTCTGAATTATCTGTTCGTCGGGTATGCGAATTCCAATGGTTTTCTTTCGGCTTTGAAAAAGCTTAGGAATATTACCGTTTGCCTCTAAAATAAATGTAAAAGGCCCTGGTAGATTTCTTTTCATCATTTTGAAAACATCATTGTCAATTGGCTTGGTAAATTCAGATAAAAGACTCAGATTGTTGAAAATGAAGGAAAAATTAGCTTTTTCTTTTTTTATTCCTTTTATCTGCGCAATTTTTTCAACAGCTTTGCTTTGATGGATGCTGCAACCAAGTCCGTAGACTGTATCTGTTGGAAAAATGACCAAGCCACCATCGTTCAGGCAATCAATGACCATCTTTATTTGTCTTGGCGCAGGATTTTCAGGATAGATTTTAAGTAACATAACCAATTTTTTGGCCTGTAAAGATAGAAAAACCTAACATATTATAAGGAAGTAGCGAGTGAATCGATAATCAAAAACAACTTCAACAACCAATGCTAAAAAAATACTGGAATCAAAATGGCAGTTAAAACCTTTTTAATTTTTTTAAATATATGAATATCAATAAATTGAATGGAAACATACAATTATGGAAAGTGCATAAAAAAAGGGTAAGCTACTTATATCGCACCGCTCAACCATTTACCCTTGCTTTCTTCCAAACCTGGGGGATTCAACAGGAGCTGGTCGTATAAGACTTACCCAGCTGCAAAAATACAATATTTTACTGTGCTGACAATAGCCGGCTCATGTTTTTTTTAGATTTGTATTAAATGATTTGGTAAGTTTGCAAATGAAGTCATAAAGACTCATTTATAAATGTATCAAAAAAAGCATTTCTGGATTGTAGGTTTAATAACTGGATTCTTTTCCGGTTTGCTTGTGTTTTTACTCTTAGTTGTTTTGATGCATTTTTCAACCAACTCATTTTCATTTTTTTACCTGTTGATTTATCTGTTACCATTAGTTTTTATGGGTTTTGGAGCTGTCCGTTTACGCGAAAAATTTGCTGAAAACGTTTTGGAATTTGGTCAGGCTTTCAGACTTTCGATACTTATTGGTTTACTTTCAGCAGTAATCATGTCAACAATGATTTATTATATTTTCACTTATTTGATGCTTCCAAGTTTGGGATATCGGGTTGGAATACTTGAATCTGAGTTGATTTCTCAAAATCCAGGACAATCATTTTCTGAAATAAAGGAGAAAAGGAATTTGATTCATCAGATGTTGTCTCCGCTTTCATTGTCGGTTTATTACTTTGTTATAAACCTTGTTTTGCTGCCTTTTCAGGCTTTCATAATTGCTATCTTTGCACGTCGTACTAACAGAAATATCAGTGATTAAATAAACTAACATTTAAAATTAAAAAATATGGTACCACTAAATCAAGCTTTAAAGTACGGTTTAATTACCGGACTGGTTCTCATTGCATATAGCGTTGTCTTGTATGCTGTAGACGTTAATATTTTTGCATTGACATTCTCAATGATTAATGGCCTGGTCACTTTTGGGTTTATGATTGTGCTCGCAGTTATTGCAATTAACAAAACAAGAGATGAAGCACTGGGTGAAAAAATCACGTATATTCAGGCTTTAATTGTAGGGTTTGTCGTTTTACTCGTTTCAGGTTATCTGAATAACTTTTTTTCATATATCCTTAATACTTATGTTGATCCAGAATATATGGCCAGACAGCTTGATAATATGATAGCCGCATGGGAAGGAAAAATGCCAGAAGAAAGTTTGGATCAGATGATAGAAAAAGTTGAAGAAAGCATGGAACCAACCTCGGCCCTGCTAAAAGGTCTTTGGATTACACCTTTGATAGGTCTGGTTGTCAGTGCCATCATTTCTATTTTTATTAAAAAAGATAAAACAGTCCAAAATATTGGCTGATAAATAATTACAAATGGATGTTTCGATTGTAGTTCCGGTTTTTAACGAAGAAGAATCGTTAAATGAACTGGCTGAATGGATTTTGAATGTTACGAAAGCCTCAAAACTTAGTTGTGAGATAATTTTTATTGATGACGGTTCAAAAGACCTTTCATGGAATGAAATCAGAAAACTTTCTGAAAAACATCAACATATTAAAGGTATTCGTTTCAGACGAAATTATGGAAAATCTGCAGCTTTAAATGAAGGTTTTAAAGTCGCTGAAGGTAAAGTAGTTATAACAATGGACGCCGATCTTCAGGACAGCCCTGATGAAATCCCTGAATTGTATAACATGATTCTAAATCAAGGATATGATCTTGTATCGGGCTGGAAGAAAAAACGACATGATCCCATTTCCAAAACAATTCCATCAAAAATCTTCAATCAAACAACCCGTGCAATCAGTGGCATTAAACTTCATGACTTTAACTGCGGACTAAAAGCATATAGACTTGAGCTCATAAAAAGCATAGACATTCAGGGTGAAATGCACAGATATATTCCTGTCATTGCCAAGTGGGCTGGTTTTGGTGTAATTGGCGAAAAAGTTGTGCATCATTATGAACGAAAATACGGACATACAAAATATGGAATCAGCAGGTTCATTAAGGGTTATCTCGACCTGCTGTCAATTACCTTTACATCGAAATTTGGCAAAAGACCCATGCATCTTTTTGGGAGCATTGGATCAATGACTTTTTTTGTTGGATTTGCTATTGCCGGCTATCTGGCTTATGCTAAATATTTTCAGGAAGCATATAAAATGACAGAAAGACCCCTTTTTTACTTTGGTTTGTTAGCAATGATTATTGGAAGTCAACTGTTTATGACAGGCTTTCTTGCAGAGATGATAGCGCAAGGCAACAGAGAATCAAAAGGTGCATATTCTATCAGTGAAAAAATAAATTTATAACAATTATATAGTATCATCATGAGAATTCATTTGGTGTCGGGAGGTTGCGGATTTGTGGGCCGCAACATGGTAAAACGTTTGCTGAAAGCTACAAACGATTATGTATTTATGGTGGATGACTTATCTATTGGCCGTCATCCAAAAGAATGGCTTGAAGGTTATCAGGCTGAAATGAATAGTGATATTGAAGTAATAGGGCAGGAGGGGAGGCTTTTTTTCTGGAAAGGTGACTTTCGTAACCTTTTGTTTTATATGCGCGAAAAACCTCGCTATATTCAAGAAAAATACGGGTTGGATTTTGAAGGTTTTAGTGACGTTTTTCACTTTGCCGCGATTGTTGGTGGAAGAATGAAAATTGAGGGTGATCCAATGATTGTAGCACTCGACCTTAGCATTGATGCAGAGTTTTTTCATTGGGTAACACAACATAAACCTGAAAGAGTTCTTTATCCAAGTTCCAGTGCGGCATACCCTGTCAGTCTTCAAACCACTGATGGTGCCATCGCGCTGAGTGAAGGTGATATAGATTTCAATAAAAATTTAGGAACACCTGATATGACCTATGGCTGGTCGAAACTTACAGGCGAATTTCTTGCACAGATTGCAGCAAAGCATTATGGCGTAAGGGTTGCCTGCATTAGACCGTTTTCAGGCTATGGCGAAGATCAGGAGCACTCATATCCTGTACCTGCCATTGCGGCAAGAGCTGCCAAACGAGAAGATCCTTTTGAAGTGTGGGGTACAGGAAAGCAGGGACGTGATTTTGTTCATATTGATGATGTTCTTGACTTCATATTTATGCTGCTTGACAACGTAAGTGATGGTTCAGCCTATAATATAGGTTCAGGCAGACTTACATCCTTCCTTGAGCTTATTGAAGTTTTTGGCGAAATCGCTGGTTATAAACCTACAATTAAACCCTTATTAGATAAGCCTGTAGGTGTGCATTCCCGCTATGCAAACATGGATTTGGTGAATGAAAAATTTGGATGGAAGCCAAAAATATCTCTGAAAGAAGGTATGGAGAGAGTGTATCTCAGACAACTTGAATTAATCAGCTAAATAACTTTCTTTAGCATTTGTATCAAGTAAGCCTCCAATGTGGAGTTTCATTTTTCCTGAAACATTGATGAGTTTTTGGAAGCAATAGCGTTTTCGTAACTTTGGAAAAAGAAAAATTTTATGCAAAAAATTGTTTGTTTTGGTCCTGGCCCCCGTTTTAAAGGTGGAATTGCCAACTATAATACTTCTCTTGCAAAAGCATTTGACAAAATTTCTGATACAGAAGTTCACATAGTTTCCTGGACGCAACAGTATCCAGCCATTATACCGCGTGATTTCATCGATAGAAAAAGCAGAAAAGATCAGCTGGAGGGCACTGATATTAAGGTGCATTATGTAACAAATTATAATAATCCAATAAGTTGGGAAAAAACTGTTAGTGTTATCCGCGAAATTAAACCAGACATGGTAATATTTCAATGGGCTATTGCCGTGCAGGGAATTCCACTTGGATACATTGCCAGACGTTTGACAAAATCCTCAATTACAAAAGTGGTTTTCGACCTGCATTTTGTAATTCAAAAAGAGGGCAGTTCACTTGATATGCGTTTTACCAGTTTCGGAATTAAAAACGCAAATTCCTACGTTGTTCATGCGCAGCAAACAGCCGACCAATTAGAAACACTTTTTCCCAAACAGGGATTTAGAATCGTAAATGACGACAATTCTCTCGTTAAGGGGAAAGAAAAGAAAATCCTGAGACTTTTTCATCCAATTTATGATATGTTTCGTTCCGATCCATTATTTGATGTTGGAAAACATAAACAAGCCTTAGGATTAAAAAAACATGTATTTCTATTTTTCGGATTTATCAGAAAATATAAAGGACTTCATCAAGCTATTGAGGCTTTTGCAAGATTAAAAAAAGAACGTGACGACATCAGCCTTCTCATTGTTGGAGAGTCGTTTTGGAATACTCTGGATGATAAAAAATTAGCAACAAGAATTAAATCTGCTTTTTTTGGAGTGGCAAAAAAAATCTTTCTCAAAAAACAGGATGATGAAAAGAATTACAATCCACTTGCATTAATTGATGCATTTGAACTTGGGGATTCAGTGGTTCTAGTCAATGAATTTGTTCCAAATGAAGAGGTTAACAAATATTTTCAAGTCAGTGACAATCTGGTTTTGTTCTATTTAACAGCAACACCTTCAGGCGTAGAATCAATTGGATATAACTTCAAAATGCCTCTGATTGCCACGAATGTTGGCCATTTTCCAGAAACGGTGAAGGATGGATTTAATGGATATCTTGCCGGGGATCGTAACATAGAGTCGATGAAAGATGCAATGCTAAAAGCAATCGAACAACCTATTGATCGAAAAAACGTGGCCAAAACTTCCGAAAATATGAGTTGGGAAAAGTATGCGAATGCGATACTGACTCATTTAAGAGACTAAAAAATCTGCCGGAATTAAATCCCGGCAGATACACTTCTTACATAATGAGATCAATAATCATCGTCATTAAAATCATCAAAGCTTTCAAAATCATCGTCAAAGCCTAAATCCAGATCATCGTCATCCCAGTTTACGGCTTCATCCTCATCTTCGAGCAAGGTTTCATCAAAATCCTCAATTTCTTCAGCTTCATCGAGGTATGACTCAAGCAAATCATCGTCCAGATCAGTCAGGTTTGGTCCTGTAAATTTAGGATCAAGCTGTTTTAACTCCTTCATGACCTCAGGAGAAACATAAAACTCATCAATATTGTTGAAACAAAAGTCAATGTATTTAGGATCTTTCTCGAAAATTTCCTTAATGGTTTTTCCCTCATACTTTCCGAAAGTGAATTCGGAATCGGCATCATAAAACTTCATAATTGTTTAGTTTGTATTGATTTTTAGTTCAATTAATTTTCCAAAATTATTCTACTAATATTCTTTTTCCAAATTTTTTTTTCAACACTAAAGCAATTAGGTCAAAAAGCATACCATTATTTCTTAAAAATGAAATAAACTGCTAACACCAGAAAAACAAATCCTATCAGGTGATTAAGCCTGAATGTTTCATTTTTGAATACAAGCAGCGAAAAAACCATAAAAACAGAAAGCGTTATCACCTCTTGCATTACTTTTAATTCCATCAGACTGAATGGGCCACCATTACCCTGATAGCCAATTCTGTTTGCAGGTACTTGAAACATATACTCAAAGAGTGCAATCGACCAGCTTATTAAAACAATCCACATGATTCCCAACTGGTCAAACCCTTTTAAATCTTTAAATTTTAAATGACCGTACCATGCAAAGGTCATGAAGACATTGGATAGGATTAAAAGAACTATAGTGGTTAACGATTTCACTCACTTAAAAATTTCGGCAAAAATATCTTATTTTTCGCAGTTACAAAGCAAGTATTCTTTTTAAAAGATTTATTTTTTGTAAAGATTTAAAATGTTGAATAATAGATGTTTAATCTTAATGAGATGTTTTCTTTGCTTAAAGCAGATCTGACAAATGCCTCGTTGAGGGTTCGGAATGCAAAATATTTTATCAACTTCTGAAACACGACAGAAAAAAAAGTTTGCATTGCATGCGAAGTTGTATAAAAGTAAAACCTTCAACAGAAATGCAGGTTCATGCAAAAGAATATCGTTACTTTTGCCAATCTTAAAATCGAATATATCCATGGAGGAAATTATCCGTAATTCCATTTCTGTAAAACTAAAAATACTAGAAGACAAAGAGTTGCAAAAGCGTATCGGTCTCGCAGCAAATGCATGTATTGATGTTTTCAGGTCTGGAGGAAAAGTTTTACTTTGTGGCAATGGTGGTAGTGCTGCAGATGCACAACATATTGCTGCTGAATTAAGTGGAAGATTTAATTACGATCGTCCACCACTTTTTGCAGAAGCGCTGCATGTTAACAGCTCTTTTGTTACAGCAGTTGCCAACGATTACAGTTATGAGGCTGTTTTCGCCAGGATGTTGCAGGCAATGGGCAGGGAAGGAGATATTTTGATTGGTATTAGCACATCTGGTAACTCAGCCAATATTTTGAATGCAATGGCAAAAGCAAGAGAGCTAAAAATTCAAACTATAGGTTTGACGGGGTTAACAGGAGGAAAGCTATTAGAAGTGTCAGACATACTGTTAAATGTACCTTCCGATGAAACTGCCAGAATTCAGGAATCTCATATTCTCATTGGACATATCCTTTGTGATTTGATCGAAAAAGCAATGTTTCCCAGAGAAAATGACTAAGAACCTATCAGAAATTGTTAATAAAGACTGGAGTCTGTTTCTTGATAGAGATGGGGTAATAAATGTCAGACCCTTAAATGATTACGTCAAAACTCCTGAAGAATTCATTTTCATTCCTGAAGCACTGAAAGCAATCAGAATTGTTTCTGATATTTTTGGGAAAATATTTGTTGTTACAAATCAACAGGGTGTTGGACTTGGACTTATGACTCAGACAGTTCTTGATGAGATTCACCAGATTTTGAGCAATAAGGTTGTTGAAAGCGGAGGAAAAATAGATCGCATTTACAGTTGTACAGCTATTAAAACAAAAGAGAAGAATTGCCGTAAACCAGCAATCGCAATGGCTTTACAAGCAAAGACTGATTTTCCTGCAATCGATTTCTCCAAATCAATCATGGTAGGCGATACAGCATCTGATATCGAGTTTGGAAGAAATGCTGGAATGTTTTGTGTTTTAATAGGTGATGAAGAAACTTCAATTGAACCTGATATGCGTTTTGACTCTTTGATAAGTTTTGCAATTTTTTTAAGTGATACAAACTCTAAATATACATAAGTGGTTCCTTCTCTGATATTTCTGGTATTTTTAAGTTATACCTTATTACTTTTTTTCATTTCTTATGTAACGTCACGCAAATCAACCAACAGAAGTTATTTTATTGGTAACAGGCAGTCTCCGTGGCCTGTTGTAGCCTATGGAATGGTTGGAGCATCACTCTCCGGAGTAACATTTATTAGCGTTCCTGGTTGGGTCAGAGATTCTCACTTTTCCTATATGATGGTTGTTTTTGGCTATATAGTAGGCTATTTTGTTATCACCCGTTTTCTGCTTCCGCTATACTACAGACTCAACCTGATTTCTATCTATTCATACCTTGGTCAACGTTTTGGCTTTTATACCTACAAAACCGGAGCTTTTTATTTTCTGTTATCCAGAACTATCGGCGCATCCTTCCGCATGTTTCTTGTAATAAATGTTCTTCAGATATTTATTTTTGATTTCTGGGGAGTTCCATTTTGGGCCACAGTGCTCATGTTTATTGCATTAATTACTTTGTATACATATCGTGGAGGTATTAAAACCATCGTTTGGACTGACATGCTTCAAACGACCTTTATGCTGGCCTCACTTGTTTTTACCTTATACATTATCATCGATCATCTTGATTTAAGCCTGGGTCAGTTAATAACGCGAGTGCGTGAAGCCGGATATACAGAAATGATAATAACTGATTGGCGACATGACATGTTTTATTTGAAGCAGTTTTTTAGTGGTATGTTCATTACGATTGTGATGACGGGTCTTGATCAGGATATGATGCAAAAGAACCTTAGCTGTAAGACTTTAAAGGATGCCCAGAAAAACATGATGACACTTGGGTTGCTTCTGGTGCCGGTTAATCTGCTTTTTTTGTTTTTGGGTGCTTCACTTTATATTTACGCAACCGATTTCGGTATTTCTTTACCGATTCTTTCTGACGATCTTTTTCCCACTTTAGCCGTACATCATTTTGGGCCTTTGGCTGCAATAATATTTTTCGTAGGCCTTATTGCTGCTGCATATTCGAGTGCTGATGGTGCAATAACTGCACTTACAACATCCTTTACAATCGACATTTTAGGACAGGATAAAGAAGAAGAAACATCCGAATTGAAAACAAAACATATTCGTTACAAAACACATTTTTTCATTTCTTCGCTAATAATTTTAATCATCGTTCTTTTCCGTGAAATAAATGATCAGGCTGTGATTTCAAGACTGTTTACTATTGCAGGCTATACTTATGGACCATTGCTTGGGCTTTTTGCTTTCGGCATGTTTACAAAGAAAGCACTTAAAGACAAGTTTGTTCCTTTTGTAGCCCTTTTAGCACCAGTTTTAAGTTATATTTTGAGTGTAAATTCAGAGTATTTGCTAAATGGCTATCGTTTCGGTTTTGAAATACTGATCGTAAACGGCTTTTTAATGTTTATTGGACTATACTTAATTCGACGAAAACTTTAATAATCAACTAATTCCAGATTTTATGAAAAACTTCAGATTTACCGCTCTGGCAAAGACGCTCGACAGACAGGTTGTGCAGGTTGAGTATCCTTCCGAAAAAATCTCTGACTTTTATGGTTCGATGGTATTCAACAAGGATGTAATGCGTGAATATCTAACCAAAGAAGCATTTAAAAGCCTTCAGCAAGCCATAGAAACTGGTGCAAAAATTGATCGCCGGGTGGCTGATCAGGTTGCTTCAGCAATGAAGGCATGGGCATTGAAAAAATGTGCCACACATTATACACATTGGTTTCATCCGCTAACAGGTTCCACAGCCGAAAAACATGATGCTTTTGTTAATCCTCTGCCCGGTGGCAAAGGCATTGAAGAATTCTCCGGCGGCTCACTTATTCAGCAAGAACCCGATGCTTCGTCTTTTCCGAGTGGAGGAATCCGAAATACTTTCGAAGCACGTGGATATACTGCCTGGGATCCAACAAGTCCTGCATTTGTTTTAGAACACACGCTTTGCATTCCTACAATTTTTGTTTCTTATACCGGCGAATCGCTCGACTATAAAACTCCTTTGCTTAAGTCAGTCGATGCTATAGACCATGCAGCGGTTAAAGTATGCCAGCTGTTTGATAAAAATATCACGAAAGTTTATCCAACTTTAGGATGGGAGCAAGAATATTTTCTGGTCGATTCTGCTTTGTTTGCAGCTCGCCCTGACCTTGTTCTTTCAGGAAAGACAATTTTTGGACACTCGTCTGCCAAAGATCAGCAATTGCATGACCACTATTTTGGTATTATTCATAGCAGAGCCAGAGCTTTCATGCGTGACCTTGAGATTGAGTCGCATAAACTAGGCATTCCTATTAAAACAAGGCACAATGAAGTTGCTCCAAGTCAGTTTGAATGTGCACCTGTATTCGAAGAAGTGAATGTCGCCGTTGACCACAATCAGTTGCTTATGCATTTACTTGACAGAACCTCACGCAGACATCATTTTAAAGTTTTGTTGCATGAAAAACCTTATGAAGGTGTAAATGGAAGTGGAAAACATAACAATTGGTCGCTTGCAACCAATACTGATGAAAATTTGCTGGCTCCTGGAAAAACACCGCAGGAAAACCTTAGGTTTATTACCATATTGGTCAATATATTAAAGGCGCTATATACATACGAGGAACTTGTACGCGGAAGTATTGCTTCAGCCAGCAATGATCTGCGTTTGGGCGGCAATGAAGCACCACCGGCAATAATTTCGGCATTCATTGGTGAGCAGTTAACATTCACCCTCGATGAGATTGAAAAAATGCCAAGCCGCAAATCTATGGGAAATGGATCTTCAAAAAATGCACATATAAATATCCCGAAGATTCCTGAGATTTTGCTTGACAACACTGACCGTAACCGTACATCACCTTTTGCCTTCACAGGAAATAAATTTGAGTTTCGTGCAGTTGGATCAAGTGCAAACACTGCAAAACCGATGGTAGTTTTAAATACTATCGTAGCTGAACAACTCACACAGTTTTATGATGAGGTTACCAAGCTGATGGAAGTAAAGATGAAAAAGGAAGATGCCATCTTTGATGTTATTAAAAGTTATATCCGTGATTCAAAACCAATTCGTTTTGAAGGCAATAGTTACAGCGAAGAATGGAAGCAAGAAGCTGCCAAGCGTGGCCTCTCGAACCATGCCAACACTCCGGATGCTATAAAATCTTACATTTCAGATAAAGCGATTAACTTGTTTGAAAAACATAATGTACTCACAAAGCGTGAGTTACTGGCTCGTTATGAGATTAAACTGGATAAATATGTCAGGAAACTTCAGATCGAATCACGATTGACCGGCGATCTTGCCATGAATCATATTATTCCAACTGCGATCAAATATCAAAACACACTGATTGAAAATGCACGCGGACTGAAAGATGTTTTAGATTCTAAAACATTTGTAAAGCTAAGTCGCAGTCAGGTTCAAAACATCAAAGAAATTTCTGAGCATGTATCCGAAATCAGACAATTTATTGAAGATATGACTGAGGAGAGAAAGATAGCAAATCGACTTGAGAGTGAGGTGGAAAAGGCTGATGCCTATTGCTATAAAGTAAAGCCTTATTTTGAAAAAATAAGATATCATGTTGATAAGCTTGAATTATTGGTCGATGATCAACTTTGGCCGTTGCCAAAATACAGAGAGCTTTTGTTTATCAAATAAAAACAGACTTGTAATCAATGCAGGCGGGGAGAGGCTTTCTTCCCGCTTTTTTTGTTTTATTGGATTCAACAAATCATATTTTTGTAACTTTGGTCTTTAATCCTTGAAACAATGAAGATGATAAGAATATACAGCAAACTATTTGTAGTTTTTTTATTTTTGATCAGTGGCTCTCTGGAGGCTCAAATTTTTGTAACACCTGCAAATGTTGGATCTAAATCTTCTGATGCAGCTGGTTTTTATTATGCATTGCCTAGAAACGCTGTCAGGATTGACGTAATTATCGAAAAAAATGAAAGGTTCAAAGGCCCTTACAGTGAGTTTTCATCTAAGATTTTGGGTATTGAGGATTTTGTGAAACAAGATGAAACAGTTTATTCCATTATTGATGTTATATTATCTGACATCACCGAACCAGATCCCAACGCATGGTTTTTTGTCGAATTTGATGAACGCGGTTCAAAGGATGCCAGAAGTCTAGTCTTTGATCTTCAGTCCAATGGCATCATTTTGAGTGCCGATGATAGTCAGCAGACACGAACAAAAGGTCAAAACAGCATCGAAAAAACCTTTGTCAATGCACCAGCTGAAAATCGTTTTCACTATTTTGCCGAAAGAAATCTTTATCAACGCATCGATACCATAGTTCGCAAAATAACGATTGATACAACTGTTATTCGTCGTAATATTCTTCAATCTGCATGGGTCGATCGTAATCCAGAGCAAAAAGCACGCGCCGCAGCTGATTTTATTCACAAAATTCGTGACAACCGGTTTAATCTGATTACTGGTTTCCAAGAGGTTAATTATGGACAAAGTATTATTTACATGGATCAGAAACTTCAAAACCTCGAAGAAGAGTATCTCAGTCTTTTTCTTGGCAAAGAAGTACGCTCTATTATAGAACAAACAGTTTATTATTACCCTGACAAAGAAAGTAAGGGAATTCAAAATATTGCAAAATTCTCTGAAACTGCTGGTTTACTTGAAAATAGTGCAAAAGGTGAAAATTTTCAGCTTGTTTTTGAACCATTGTTGATTACTTCCATTTTGAATGAAGACAATAAAAACGTTGGCAAATCGCGCTTATCAAACAGCCTTTATTACCGTATTCCGGATGCTGCAGACGTAAGTGTTATGTACAAAGGTAAAATTCTTGGCAAGGAAAGACTAAGTTTTAGCCAACTTGGAGTGCTTTCAATTACACCGGTTAGTAAAACAAGGGTTGTTTTCGATCCGAATACTGGATTTATAACAACCGTAAAACGTGAATAATAATTTTAGAGTTTGTCTGTAAAGCGAGATTACTGAATTATTTTCGGCATTTTAGAACTGCATCGTTCAAGCAATTCATGCCCGTTGAATAGCCTAATTACTGATGGCTTCTTTTATTCGTACCAGCTTTTCTAATAATTCTTCTACTTTACTTAAATGCAGCATATTAGCACCGTCAGATTTAGCATTGGCCGGATCAGGATGTGTTTCCATAAATATGCCATCAGCGCCCGAAACGATGCCTGCTTTTGCAATCAAGCCTATCAATGATGGCTTTCCTCCGGTAATTCCAGATTCCTGATTGGGTTGTTGCAATGAGTGCGTAACGTCAACAATAACCGGGACACCAATTTCTTTCATGTCAGCAACATTTCTAAAGTCAACAACCAAGTCCTGATATCCAAATGAATTGCCTCTTTCGGTAAGCATAACTTGTTTATTTCCTGAGGCATATACTTTATCTACAGCAAATTGCATTGATTTTCCTGAAAGAAACTGACCTTTTTTTATGTTTACAATCTTTCCTGTATGTGCTGCTGCAACAAGCAATTCGGTCTGACGACATAAAAATGCCGGAATCTGAAGTACATCAGCATATTCAGCAGCCATTTCAGCTTCTCTCACATCATGGATATCAGTTACAACAGGAATACTATAAGTTTTTCCTACATTTTTTAGAATTTCTAATGCTCTCAGATCACCAATTCCTGAAAATGAATCCAGCCTTGACCTGTTTGCTTTCTTATATGATGCCTTAAAGATCAGCGGAATATCAAATATTTTGCATAATTCTAAAAGATGTTCAGCAATCTGAAATGGCATTTCTTCATTCTCAATTACGCATGGACCAGCCAAAAGGAAAAACCTGTCCTTACGCATGTTCGAAAACAATGGAATATTATGAGTATACATAGTTAATTTTTTATTGGTTTTCTTTCACAATTTTTTCGAGCTTGTATGAATCAAAAATTGCGCTTTCCTGGTCATTTAGCGCAAGGTAAAGCATTGATCTGGCAACAACATGAGCGCTTATTGCTTTATAATTTTTCAATTTGCCAACCATCATCCATCCAAGTATTCTTGCAAGGAATTCACCTATTTTTTCGCCAAAACGAAACTCTTTTCTAGGCCCCAGCAATAAACTTGGTCGAACGATAACCACTTTAGGAATCTTAGAGTCAAAAAGAGCCTGTTCCATTTCACCTTTTGTCTTTAAGTAAAAGTTGCTTGATTTAGCATTCGCTCCCAGACTTGATACAGCAACCACTTTTTTAACTCCATTACTTAATGCTAATCTGCTGATTTGAAATGGATAATGAAAATCTATTCTTCGAAACTGATCTTTAGAACCTGCTTTTGCTATTGTTGAGCCAAGACAGATAAACAAAATTTCAGCCTCAAAAAGATGCTGAAAATTCTCTAATTTTTCAAAATCAATGATATGCTGTTTCAGTTTAGGGTTTTTAACAGCTACATTTTTTCTGCCAAAACTATTTACTTCAGTAATATCTTTTGATTTTAGTAACTCCTCAAGCAGAAAACCTCCGACTAAACCTGATGCTCCAAACAGTAGAACTTTCATAATTAATTGATTTAAATCTTATTGTCAAACTGGAAATATTCCTTTTGACACTTACAAAAATAACTCAAATGACTTATTACTTGTCCATTTTTATCTGAACATTATTTTTTCGTAAAAAGGGCCTCAACTTTAGTTGTCCGTAGAAACTCACAAAATAAACGCCTAGAAAGATTAGTGTTACAGGCAAAATCATTTCTGTTGCAGGGCGGTCTTTACCGAAAGCCATCGCAATTGCGGTAGCGAAAAGAGGTTGCAAATATATAAATGCACTGTTACTCGTTGGAGAAATTCTGGAAAGAGAGAAATTATTCATTAAATAGGCAAGAATCGTAGTAAATATCACAACATATCCTATTGAAAACCAAATGTTTAATGGAATTTCTTCCCAGTTGGAATCAAGAAAAATATGAACAGTAAAGGGCAAAACGCCAATTGCGCCAAATAGAAAAACCCAGCGCATAACTGTAATAGCTTTGTATTTCATCATGATTGGTTTAATCATAACGAGATACAGAGCGTATGAGCTTGCATTGATGACAATCAACAAATTGCCTATTGCTGTGGAAGAGCTGAGTATCAATCTTCCTCTGTCCAGGATTAGGAGCACAGCACCTAATGTGCCCAAAATTATTCCAACGATTTTTATCAGACTAAGCTTTTCTCCCCGAATAAGATTTGAAAATCCAAGCACAGCAATCGGAACACAGATCATAATGATGCTTGCGTTGATAGGAGTGGAGAGGTTCAATCCTTCGAAGAACAGAATTTGATTGACAACCACACCAAAAATTGATGCAATAGCAATTATTCTTAAATCTTTGCCGGAAACTTTTTCAGACTTCAAAATGCTCGAAATCATCCAAAATACTATTGTTGCACCCAAAACACGAATGAAAATTATCGCTCTGGGCTGAAGAAATTCGGGCATGATTCCTTTAGCTACGACATAATTTATCCCGTAGATTAAGTTTGCACTCAAAGCTGCCAATAAGGCAGGAGTCTTACTTTTCAAGAATTACTTCGTTCTAGAAAGGGAGATCATCCTCAATTGAGGGCGCTTCTTCGAAAGTTTGCGGGTATGGTTGTTCTTCAGGTGGAGCTGAGCCTGCTGCAAGTTTTTCAAATTTCCATACTTTTACATCTGTGTACCACTTGGTGTTGTATTCACGTGATTCAATATTGATGCCTGCCTTTATTTTATCACCAGCAATAAAGGACTTTGCTGAATCAGCCAGCTCACCCCAGCAAATAAGACATATTTTTTTTGGGTACTGATCTTCGGTTTCAATAATTAATTCCTGTTTTACCCATGTGCCATTGCGCCCATCACCTGTTTGACGTTGTCCTAATTGCACAACTTTTCCAATAATTTCAAGATTCATATGTTTGATATTTATGTAGTTATAATAAAATTCTTTGCTAATTGGCGTTGAGCAAATTTAATAAAAAAATAAGGCAGTAAGCTTCAACAATTTCTTTTTATAGATGTTATTAAGTAAACTAAAAAATGAAAAAAATAGCAGCGTTAATATTTATAATTTCTTTAACTCAGCAAGTTGTTATGTCACAGAATAAAAATCAAGAAACGATTACATTGGGAGCAGGTTGCTTTTGGTGCACAGAGGCTGTATTTCAACGCCTTAAAGGTGTTATAAAGGTTGAATCAGGTTACTCAGGAGGAAAAATTTCAAACCCTACGTATAAGGAAGTCGTTTCTGGCTTGACAGGTCATGCAGAGGTAATTCAGGTTACATTTGATCCGACGATGATTTCTCTTGAGAAAATTCTGGAAGTCTTTTGGAAAACACACGATCCTACAACCCTTAACAGGCAGGGTGCTGATGTTGGTACACAATACCGTTCTGCAATTTTCTATCATGATGAAATCCAGCTAAATACTGCAACTAGACTAAAGCAATTACTAAATTCAGAAAAAATCTGGGATAAACCTATTGTGACTGAAATCACAAAGTTTGAAAAGTTTTATAAAACAGAGGATTATCATCAAAACTATTTCAACAACAATCCAAATCAAGGATACTGTCAGTTTGTAATTGTTCCAAAGCTGGAAAAATTTGAGAAATTATTTTCAGATCAAAAAAAATAAACACTTTCGCAAAACGTCAGAATCATGTGGTTTGAAAAACTTAGTTCATTAAAACATTCCATACATCATTCTGCCAATCATAAAATAAATAAACAGACCAATTATATCATTCGATGTGGTAATAAACGGCCCTGTCGCCAAAGCAGGGTCAATTTTAAATTTGTTTAGCATAAGTGGAATGAAGGTGCCAAAAACAGAGGCGAATAAAATTACCGAGAGCAACGATACACTTACTGTCATGCTTAATGCAAAGGAAGGCGTATAAATCAGGCTATAAGCAAGTAAGAGTCCGGAACAGACAAGCCCGTTAATTAATCCCACGGTCAACTCTTTTAGTAATCTGGGAAATACCCCACCCGACAAAGAATTGTTTGCCAAAGCCTGTACAATTAAGGCTGAAGACTGAACACCTACATTTCCAGCCATTGCAGCAATAAGCGGCATGAAAAATGCCATTTCCGGGTTTATACTGATTTGTTCTTCGTAGTTTGATATTACTCTTGAACCAATAATTCCACCAAATAGGGCGACTATCAGCCAAAATAGCCTACCTTGAGTGAGTTCCCATATTTTATCTGAAGTTTCAATATCATGACTGATACCCGACATCAATTGATAATCCTTATCAGCCTCATCTTTAATGAAATCGACAACGTCATCGATAGTAATTCTTCCTATCAGACGGCCTATTTCATCAACAACAGGTAAAACAACAAGGTCATATTTATTCATGATTTGTGCTACTTCTTCACCTTTTTGGTAAGCTTTTACTGAAATAACATCAGGCGTATAAAGATCTATAATTTTGTCGCGGGGAGAGGCAATCAGAAGACTTTTCAGAGAAAGCAATCCTAATAGAACATTATGATTATCAATAACATAAACGGAATAAACATGTTCCACTTCCGCTGCCTGACTACGCATTTCACGGATACATGTTACAACATGCCAACTGATATTCACTTTTACAAGTTCTTTTGCCATCAAACCGCCTGCAGTGTCGGCAGGGTAGATGAGGAGATCAGCAATATCTTGTGCTTGCTGACGGTCAGTAATTTGAGATAAAACATCAACACGTAAATTTCCGGGCAATTCACTGATAAGGTCTGCTGCATCATCAGAGTCAAGATTATCGATAAGGTCATGTGCAATTTCTCTGGTCGAAAAAGATGTTATAAGCCTTTCTCTGATATCATCCTCAAGCTCCATCAGAACAGCGGCACCTTCTTCTTTACCGAGCAGTCCATAGATAAACTTTGATTCATCCAGACTTAATTCATCCAAAATTTCGGCTATATCCGCCGGATAATACTCATTTAGTATTTCCAACAGGAGTTCCTTATTTTCATTCTCAATGGCATCGCGGATGTCGTTGATGGTAATGTCTTTGATGTTGATGGCCATAAAAAATATTTTTAATCGCTTATTTCATTCTATAGAAAAAAGTAGATAAAATTTGCGTCGGCTAAGATAATGATACTGTTTGAAAACTGTTGTGCATTAAAATTATTATTGTAAACCTTATCAATGATTCATTACTTTGACGATTAATCGAAGAATTTGAAATGTATAGATAATTTATATTATGTTAAATTGTATTTTTAAACTATATGCCCTGCAAAGTCATGATTGCTTGATTCTGATGAGCACAAAACAAAAGCAGCTCCCCTTTTTAAAGAGAAGCTGCTTATCAATCTTACTACAAATATTATAGTTCGTTCATCTTTTTCAATTTATCATCCATTCTAAATCTGGCATAAATTGATTTCAAAACCTGTACTGTTTCCTGATTCTCAGGTTGAAGTTCAAAAGCTTTTTCAAGATGTGGCAAGGCCTTACGAATAATAACATTAGCTTCTTCAGTTATCTTTTCATACTCTTTGGTGGCGGTTAGTGGCAAATCATTGGCAATAACCTGCAACTTATTTGACTCATTGATATAAAGAGCACCAAGGTTATAAACGGCATCATAATACTCCGGATTCAACTTAATAGCCTCCTCATAGTAATCAGATGCTACTTCAAGACTATACATTTCTGTGTTTGTTTCATCACCATAGATAGTTCCCAGCACGAAAAATATTGAATAATTCTCAGGATCTTTAACAACAAGTTCCTTCAAGTCATCAACAACTTTAGCTCCCTGTCCAATTGCCAGATATGCATTAATTTCTTCTAACATCAGACCAGCGTCATTTGGAAATTTAGTGCGACCTGCTGCGATGCTGTTCATCATTTCTTCGTTATTCCCCAATCCACGATGAGCGGCAGCAATATTTCTGTAAACATCCGGCTCAGCGAAACCGATTTCAGTTAACATTGCATAATAATCGAGTGCATCTTTAAAACTTTCTCCGCGCACTGCTGCAAGACCAGCGTTTAATAATGCTAAAGTATCAACTTTATTCACAATTTTTGCAACATCATAGGATTCTTTAAAATTCAATGATGCCTTGTTAAAGTCTTGCGCGTTAAACAACTCAACAGCGTCAGAAAAATATTGCTGACTTATTACTTCGATGCGTGGATCAATTTCAGCGGCTTGTTTCATTTTGTCTTCAGGATCAAGCTCTTTAGCTTTCTTAAAAGACTCAAGACTTTTTGTTAGTGCTTTGTCATCCAGGTTTGCAAAATCCTCAGAGAATACAATATTGAGGTAAATAATACCGCGATACATCCATGCTTTCGCATCTTCGCGTGTTTTTTCATGTTCGACAGCTTTATCGATAGCTTCGCGGGCTTTATCGTACTGACCATTTTTATTGTACATGAAGGCATTGGTACGTTCTGATTTCTGAGCCATCAAGCTTGTGCCTATCAGCGCTATGGCAAGAATCATAATCAATCTTTTCATAAAGTGTTTGGTTTAGAGTTGATAATAATCTTTTTATTACATTTTTTGTGCCAAGAATTATTGAAATGTATATTATTCATTTACAGGGTTTTCAGAAATATCTTCTATTGTGTTTTCAGTTTCATCGTTTTCATTCAGCACTTCCTCATCTATTTTAACTTTTGCAACTGCAGCAATTTCATCGTTGGCTCTAAGGTTGATTAAGCGAACACCTTGCGTTGCTCTGCCCATAACCCTGAGACTTTCAATTCCGATTCTGATAATGATGCCTGATTTATTTATAATCATCAAATCATCAGCATCATTGACTTCTTTTATTGCGATAAGATTTCCGGTTTTTTCAGTTATGTTTAAGGTCTTTACTCCCTTTCCTCCACGATTTGTAACACGATAATCATTTAAATCAGAGCGTTTTCCATAACCTTTTTCGGAAACTACAAGGATGTCAGCTTCAGCATTTTCAAGACAAATCATGCCGATAACATCATCTTTTTCATTGGCAAGTTTGATGGCTTTAACTCCGGAAGCATTCCTGCCCATTGGCCGAACTGTAGATTCGTTGAAACGAATAGCTCTCCCCGACCGCAAAGCAATAAGCACTTCGTTGCTGCCATTGGTAAGTCTGGCTTCCAGAAGTTCATCCCCTTCACGAATTGTAATGGCATTGATACCATTTTGTCTGGGACGTGAGTATGCTTCAAGATTGGTTTTCTTTATAATGCCTTTCTTGGTCACCAAGATAATGTAGTTGTTATCTATATACTCCTGATCTTTAAGGTTTAGCACATTGATATATGCTCTGACTTTATCTTCAGGTTCAATATTAATCATATTTTGAATAGCACGGCCTTTGCTTGTTTTTGATCCTTCCGGAATTTCAAAAACGCGCATCCAGAAGCATTTACCGCGTTCTGTAAAGAACAGCATGTAGTTATGGTTGGTCGCAATAAAGAGGTGTTCAATAAAATCTTCATCACGTGCTTCTGATCCTTTTGCTCCCTTCCCTCCTCTGGTTTGACGGCGATATTCGCTCAATGCGGTGCGTTTGATATAACCCAAATGAGAAATCGTTAAAACCACAGCTTCATCAGGAATAGTATCCTCAATTTTGAAATCATCAGGAGAATAAACCACAGTTGAACGCGGTTTATCACCGTATTTTTCCTTGACTTCGATCATTTCTTTTTTAATGATTTCAAAGCGAAGGCCTTCATTTTCCAAAATCTCTTTGTAGTGCAGAATCATATTAAGCACTTCATTGTATTCTTCTCTGATTTTCTGTATTTCAAGTCCGGTCAGCCTCTGTAGGCGCATATCAAGAATCGCTCTTGCCTGAATCTCAGAGAGTTTGAAACGCTCCATGAGGCCATTGCGCGCCTCTTCAGGATTTTTTGAGGCTTTTATCAGCTCAATTATTTCATCGATATTATCCAGTGCAATGATCAGACCTTCAAGCACATGCGCGCGTTTTTCAGCTTCCTTCAATTCGTAACGTGTACGACGAATTACAACTTCATGTCGGTGCTCAACGAAATACTGAATTAATTCTTTAAGATTGAGTGTTCTTGGACGACCTTTGACCAAAGCAACATTATTTACGCTGAATGATGTCTGCAATGCAGTCATCTGGTACAATTTATTCAGCACTATGTTTGGTATGGCATCTCTTTTTAATTCATAAACAATGCGCATTCCATTGCGGTCTGACTCATCTCTTATATCGGAAATCCCATCCAGCTTTTTATCATTAACCAAATCAGCCGTTTTCTTTATCATTTCGGCTTTGTTAACCATATAAGGTATAGATGTTACAATAATCCAATCGCGGCCACTATGTTCTTCAAAAATGGCTTCACCGCGCATCATCACACGTCCGCGGCCAGTTTCAAATGCATCTTTAACTCCTTCATAACCATAGATAATACCTCCGGTCGGGAAATCTGGTGCTTTGATATATTGCATCAATTCAGCAATTGTTATATCATTGTTTTCAATGTATGCAACAACGCCATCTATAACTTCAGATAAATTATGCGGAGGCATATTGGTAGCCATACCTACTGCAATGCCACTTGCTCCATTAATGAGCAAATTTGGGATCAAAGCTGGAAGTACTGTTGGCTCACTTAATGAATCGTCAAAATTTAACTGAAAATCGACAGTATCTTTATCAATATCATTGAGCATTTCCTCCGCAATCTTACGAAGACGTGCTTCAGTATAACGCATTGCAGCCGGGCTGTCGCCATCTATGGATCCAAAGTTACCCTGACCATCTACGAGCGGATAGCGCAAAGACCATTCCTGAGCCATGCGCACCATTGCATCATAAACAGATGAATCGCCATGTGGATGGTACTTTCCTAAAACCTCCCCTACTATTCTTGCCGACTTTTTATAAGATCTGTTTGAAAGCACTCCTAAATCCAGCATTCCATAAAGAACGCGGCGGTGAACAGGTTTCAAACCATCTCGAACATCCGGCAGGGCACGGGATACAATCACTGACATTGAATAATCGATGTAAGCAGACTTCATCTGATTTTCAATGTTGACCTTTATAATCTTTTCTCCTTCAAATACTTCTTCCATTCAAACCTAGTGTTTTTCTTCCTTTAATAATAAGGTGCAAAAGTAAGAAAAAAATGTAAGTCTGTGACGTGGTTTTTTGCTAAATTTATCAAATGTAGTGAACAACACAATGTTGATATTTTTGACAGACGAACAAAGTTGGACTGATTTTTGTTTTTACTTTTGGCAAATGAAAATCTTTTGAGATTTCGTCTGTTGAAAATCTCGAAAAAGACGCAAATAATGAAATAATTAAGGAAAAAAAATATGGATGCAAAATTTTCACCCCAGGTGAGAGATATACTAAGCTATAGCCACGAAGAGGCTATCAGGCTGGGCAATAACTATATAGGTCTGGAGCATTTATTTTTGGGAATGGTTCGTGATGGCGAAGGAAAGGCGCTTCAGGTGCTTAAATATCTTGGCGTTAACATTGAAGAGTTTAGAAGAAAAATTGAAACTGCAATCAGAAATCCAAACGTATTTGACAGCAATGTGACAAATATTCCGCTTATGAAGCAAACTGAACGCGCATTGAAGTTTACTTATATTGCTGCCAAGGAGTTAAATAGTGAAATAATTCATACAGAGCATCTCCTGTTAGCAATTCTGAGAGATAAAAGTAACCTGATTACACAAAAGCTTGAAGCTGAAGGTGTTGATTTTAATTCTTACAAAAACGAGCTTCTTTTTATGCTCTCAGGTCAGGAATCTGAAACGCCAAAACCTACTTCGGAATATCCAGGTGAGTCTTCTGAAGAAGATGATGAACCTCGTTCGATGTCGGGAAGTGCTAAGAAACCTGCCGACACAAAGTCAAAAACACCTGTTTTAGATAATTTTGGACGGGATCTTACACGTGCTGCTGAAGAGAATCGGCTCGATCCGATTGTTGGTCGTGAAAAAGAATTGCAAAGGGTTGCGCAAATTTTAAGTCGCCGCAAAAAGAACAATCCAATTTTAATAGGTGAACCAGGTGTAGGTAAATCTGCTATTGCAGAAGGACTGGCATTAAGAATTGTTCAGCGCAAAGTTTCGAGAGCGCTGTTTAACAAGCGTATTATTATGCTCGACCTCGCTTCTTTGGTAGCTGGAACAAAATATCGTGGTCAGTTTGAAGAGCGCATGAAAGCTGTTTTGAACGAAATAGAAAAAAATCCTGATGTTATTCTTTTTATTGATGAGATTCATACAATAGTCGGAGCTGGCAATGCAAGTGGCTCTTTGGATGCTTCAAATATGTTCAAGCCTGCACTGGCAAGAGGTGAGCTGCAATGTATCGGAGCTACTACCCTTGATGAGTATCGTCAGTATATCGAGAAAGATGGTGCGCTTGAACGTCGTTTCCAAAAGATTCTTGTTGAACCGACAAGCCCCGATGAAACGATTGAAATTTTGAACAATATCAAGGAAAAGTACGAAGATCATCACCTTGTTAAATATACTCCTGAAGCGATCGATGCCTGTGTGAAACTTACAAACAGGTATATGTCAGACAGATATCTGCCGGACAAAGCCATTGATGCTTTGGATGAGGCTGGTGCAAGGGTTCATATCAGCAATATTCATGTTCCGGTTGAGATTATCCAGTTTGAAAATGAAATTGAAGAAACCCGACTGAAAAAGAATAAGGCAATCCAAATTCAAAAATTTGAAGAAGCAGCCATGTTTCGCGATAACGAACGCAAACTCACTGAATCTTTAGAGAAAGCCAAAGTGAAATGGGAAGAAGAATCAAAAATTCACAGAGAAGAGGTCAGTGAAGATAATGTAGCTGAGGTTGTTGCAATGATGACAGGTATACCTGTTCAAAGAATTGCACAAAATGAAAGTGACCGTTTGCTTGTGATGGAAACTGATCTCGAAGACGCTGTTATCGGACAAAATGAAGCTATCAAAAAGGTTGTAAAAGCTATTCGCCGTAACCGTGCTGGTTTAAAAGATCCTAACAAGCCGATTGGCACCTTTA
>JAGXRB010000319.1 GCA_018336075.1 Bacteroidota bacterium | reverse complement strand
GTTGCGCACTTTGAAAAACCAGTTAAATGCGCCTTTGCTCCTGCCTTCAGCAACAATATGCCAGACTTCACGCCCAAAAAACTTTCTTTTAGCGGTTGTAACTTGTATGGTGGCTTCGCCTGCCGTTACACTTCCGGTAAACATGGAAGTGTAATAAACTCTGAGACGCAAAAACTCATCCTCACCAAAAGCTTCGTTGCTGTGGCTTCTGAGTTTTTGTGCTGAAACAGTGCCAGTCGAAACTTCCAGAAAAAGGGAAAAGAGCAGGAGTGCCAAAAGTTTTGGGATAACAGACGGAGCAGAAAAAAATCCTTTTGGCATTATATTACAATATTTATAATTCGTTGTGGTACAACGATTATTTTCCTGACTTGTTTTCCTTCAGTCCACTTTTTAGCCTCTTCCGATGCCAATACCGCTTGCTCTACTTCTGCAGGTGACATGTCGGCTGGAAGTTCAATTTTGAAACGCGTTTTTCCATTGAATGAAACGGGATAAACAAAAGAATTTTCAACCAGAAAAGCCGCAATACAAACAGGGAACTTTTGCAATACGACACTTTCATCATGACCGAGCATCTGCCAGAGTTCTTCGGCAAGATGGGGCGCATAGGCGGAGATCAATACCGTTAGCGGCTCAAGGATTTCACGTTTGTTGCATTTGAGATCATTCAGATCGTTCACGCAAATCATAAAAGCCGAAACAGCTGTATTGAATGAAAAACGCTCGATATCATCCTCAATCTTGCGAATGGTTTTATGAAGAATTTTCAGTTCGGCCTCTGTTGCCGGATCGTTGCTGACAGAAAAAACATTCTGCTCATTGTGGAAAAGCCTCCAAAACTTGCGAATGAACCTGAACACACCCTCAATGCCTTGTGTATCCCAGGGTTTCGACTGCTCCAAAGGTCCGAGAAACATCTCATAAAGACGCAAAGTGTCAGCACCATATCGCTCAATCAACTCATCCGGATTTTGCACGTTGTATTTGGATTTCGACATCTTTTCAACTTCATAGCCGCATATATAACGGCCGTCTTCGAAGAGAAACAAAGAGTTCTCAAAGTGTGGCTGCCATTTTTTGAAGCCTTCTGTATCCAGTACATCGTTGTGCACAAGACTGATGTCAACATGAAGCGGGTCTGAGTAGAACTCTCTGCCCGGAACGTTTTTTGAGACAAAAACCGGAATATTCATCAATGCTTCTTTTGGCACAAAAGCAGGCACATTTTCACCCTTGATCAATGCTTTTATACGTTGCAGGATGCCGTCAAAATCGTCAACAAAATCTCGCAACGGAATTAATAAAAGCTTATAACCCTTCTCCCGACAGTATTCTTCGTATGAATTTGCCAGTTTTTCGAGCCATTTCTGCCTGTTCACTTCAATGACAATACCGGCCTCTTCACTGAAAAAATCGAACTTTCTGCTGCCATCGCGGAAATCTTTCTGGAAGGTAACACCCATTTTACCATCTTTCAATTGTTCCCAAAGCATGTATTCAGTCATCTTCTCAGGGTTAACTCTGTATACAAGACTCGACCGTCCTTGAATCATACCCTGATTAATCAGTTTTTTGAAAGGTTCTTCCTTCACAGCCATTCCCAGATCAAACAGAAACATATTCCAGAAACGTGCATAGATAAGGTGACCCGTAGCGTGTTCGGCGCCTCCGATATATAAGTCAACATTTTCCCAGTAATTCACCGCCTCTTCAGAAAAATAACGCTCTTCGTTCCGGGGATCCATATAACGGAGATAGTAGGCGCTTGAACCTGCAAAACCAGGCATGGTATTGGTCTCAAGCGGAAATCCTTCAGCGGTATGCCAGTTATTGGCTCTTGCCAAAGGTGGCTCTCCGGTTTCGGTTGGCAAAAATGCATCCACAGGCGGAAGTTCTAGCGGAAGCTGATTTTCGTTCAAAACGTAGGGCATTCCATCTTTGTAATAAACAGGAAAAGGCTCTCCCCAGTATCGCTGACGGCTAAAAATCGCATCACGCAAACGGTAATTGATACGAGCGGTACCAATCTCTTTCTTTTCAGCCTCTGCAACTACAGCTTTTATGGCATCTTTCACTTCCATACCGTCGATAAAGCCTGAATTCACAGCAATGCCTTCCTTGGAGTCGTAGGATGTTTCCCATGTGGAAGGATCTGAAAGTTCTTCGCCTTTTTGTTTTATCACCTGAATGACGGGCAAATTAAAATGGCGCGCAAAAGCAAAGTCGCGGCTATCGTGAGCAGGCACAGCCATAATAGCGCCGGTTCCGTAGCCCATCAGCACATAGTCGGCAATCCAGATTGGAATTTGAGTATTGGTAAATGGATTGTGGGCATAAGAGCCTGTGAAGGCGCCACTTACTTTTTTCACTTCAGCCATGCGTTCACGCTCCGAACGGTTTTTAGTGCGTTTCACATAGGCTTCAATTTCTTTTTGCTGTGAAGTTGTGGTGATTTTTTTCACCAACTCATGTTCGGGTGCCAGCACCATAAATGTTGCACCAAAAATCGTGTCAGGACGTGTTGTAAACACTTCGATGGTTTCATCACTTTCGGCAATGGAAAACTTCAGCGAGCCGCCCACTGATTTACCGATCCAGTTGCGCTGAATATCTTTCAATGATTCACTCCAGTCGATAGTTTCCAGTCCGTTGAGCAATCTGTCAGCATAGGCGGTGATCCTAAGCAGCCACTGTTTCATTGATTTTCGCTCAACAGGATGATTGCCTCTCACCGAAAGGCCTTCGCTGACTTCATCGTTGGCTAAAACAGTTCCCAAAGCCGGACACCAGTTCACCATTGTATCAGCCAAATAAGCCAATCGATAATGCATCAGCATTTCCTGCTGTTCTTTCTCGCTCATGCTGTTCCAGCTTTCTGCGGTAAAAGCAACTGCATCGCTTGAAGCAGCTTCGGTATTGATGTTGCCTTCTTTTTCAAATGTTGCAACCAATGTTTCTACTGACTCGGCTTTATTGGTTTTTTTATTGAACCACGCATGAAACAGGTTAATAAATGTCCATTGTGTCCATTTATAGTATTCAGGATCACATGTTCTCACTTCACGGTCCCAATCGAATGAAAAACCTATTCTGTCGAGCTGTTCGCGATAGCGGGCAATATTTTTCTCTGTTGTAACTGCAGGATGTGTCCCCGTTTGAATGGCGTATTGTTCGGCCGGAAGTCCGTAGGCATCATAGCCCATGGGATGGAGCACGTTGAATCCTTTGAGTCTTTTGTAGCGCGAATAGATATCTGAGGCGATATATCCCAGGGGATGACCCACGTGCAAACCAGCACCCGAAGGATACGGAAACATGTCGAGCACATAGAACTTGGGCTTGCTGTGATCGATGCCGACTTTATAAATTTTGTTTGCGCGCCAGTAATCCTGCCACTTTTTTTCTACTTCGCCAAAATTGTAATCCATTGATAATGATGTTTCATGTTATGGGATTTAACTCCCTGAATTCAGAGCCTGTTTTGTTATAGCTGTGTTCAGAACTTGCTTTTGTTCAGTCTGCAAAATTAGCAAAAAGCACTGAAAGCCGGATTGGTAAATATGCGGTGTTCTGTTTATGTATTTAATAGGCTGTTTTCTATAGTATGAAAACTTTTTTGGGCAATTTCATTTTCTGAGTATATCTCAAAATGCAGAACAAAAAAAAGCCTGACATTGTTAAAAATTGTCAGGCCTTCTAATTTATTTTTGAGTGAATTATCAAACGAGTGTCTCAAACTGCTTAAGGAAACGCATGTCGTTTTCGAAAAACAGTCGCAGATCGTTGATCTGATATTTCATCATTGTAATCCGTTCGATACCCATCCCGAAAGCATAACCGCTGTATACATTGCTGTCGATACCACAGGCTTCGAGCACATTCGGATCGACCATGCCGCAGCCGAGGATTTCAACCCAACCACTGTATTTGCAAATGTTGCAGCCTTTTCCACCGCAAATATTGCACGAAACATCCATCTCTGCTGAAGTTTCTGTGAAAGGAAAGTAGGAGGGGCGAAAACGGATTTTTGTTTCCGGGCCAAAAAATTCCTGCGCAAAATAAAACAGTGTTTGTTTCAGGTCGGCAAAAGAAACATCCTTGTCGATATACAATCCTTCGATCTGATGAAAGATGCAATGTGCTCTTGCAGAGATGGCTTCGTTGCGGAACACACGCCCGGGAGCAATGATGCGGATAGGCAGTTTGCCTTGTTCCATCACACGCACCTGAACACTCGATGTGTGTGTTCGCAGCGCTATATCGGGCGATTTGCTGATAAAAAAAGTATCTTGCATATCGCGTGCCGGATGCTCTTCGGGGAAGTTGAGGGCGGTGAAATTATGGAAATCATCCTCAATTTCCGGTCCTTCGGCAATCTTAAATCCAATTCTTTCGAAGATGCTGTTCAAGTCGCGGCGAACAATCGAAAGTGGATGTCTTCCTCCTCCTAATGCAGGTGCCGGAAGACTTGTGTCCATCTGGATTTTGTTTTCTTTTACCGCCACAAAGCGCTCTTGCTGTAGATCAAGAATTTCCTGAGCCTTCTGTTTGAGATTGTTAAGCAGCATACCCATCTCTTTGCGATCTTCAGCAGCCACTTGCTTAAAATCATTGAACAAGGCCGGTATAAGTCCTTTTTTACTCAGGTATTGAATCCTGAAGGCTTCAAGATGTTCTCTGCTTTCGGCTTCGAAGCTTTGAATCTGCTCCAGCAATCCGGCAATTTTTTCTCTCATGGATTATTAAAATAAATGGTTTTGCTTTTTACATAAGGTTGAAAACTTGTTACTCAAGAATTTCAATCTTCATTGTCACATCGGCAAGTGGCTTGTCTCCCTGACCAGTGCGAACGGAAGCAATTCTATCGATTACATCAAAGCCATTGATGACTTCGCCAAAAACGGTGTATGCGCCATCCAGATGAGGTGTTCCGCCTAGGCTTGCATAGGCTTTTTTGTGCTCTTCGGTATAATTGAAGCCTGAACGTTGTGCCATCATCGTTAGATTGTTGGCATCATATTTTTGTCCATGAACGATATAAAACTGCGAGCCGGAAGACTTCTTCTCAGGATTCACCTGATCGCCCATTCTTGCGGCAGCAAGTGCACCTTTTTTGTGAATGTAATGAGGTTTGAACTCCGCATCGATGGTATATCCGGGATCGGTTTTTCCGGCGTTGTTTCCACCACCTTGTATCATGAAATTATTGATTATGCGGTGAAAAGGAGAATCTTCATACCAGCCTTGTTTCACAAGTTTAATAAAATTATCACGGTGCTTTGGTGTGTCGTTGTACAATTTGGCTGTGATGTCGCCATAACTTGTTTTTATTACAACAATGGTTTCAGCTTTCTGAGCCATAACGCCCAGACTGAAAGCAATTAATAGTGAAAGCAGGATCGTTCTCATAGTATGTATGTTTTAAAAATTTAGCTGCAAAATTAGGAAAAATTTATAAGGGCTTATTCAGTTGCCGATAAGCTGTTGTTTTCAATATGCTTTTGCGATTTATTGTAGCAAGCTCTGCAAAGTGGTTCATAACTGTCTGTTTCGCCCAGCATCACCAGCTTGTCTCCGGCAATAGTGCGATGGGAATAGTTGGCCAGATTGCCGCAACGCATGCAGATAGCATGTACTTTGGTTACATATTCCGCCACTGAAAGTATTTGCGGAATCGGACCAAAAGGGTTTCCCTGAAAATCCATATCGAGGCCGGCAACGATTACACGCACACCCTGATCTGCCAGACTGTTGCAGACTGACATCAGCTCATCATCAAAAAACTGTGCTTCATCAATGCCGATAACATCAAATTCGTTGGCATAAAAAAGTATTTGCGAGGCACTCTGAACAGGGATAGAACGGATAGAATTGGCATTGTGCGAAACAACATCTTCTTCGCTGTAACGTTTATCAATCTGAGGTTTGAATATCTCAACTTTCTGCTTCGCAATGCGGGCACGGTTCAGGCGACGTATAAGTTCTTCTGTTTTTCCGGAAAACATGGAACCACAGATGACTTCAATCCATCCGGTGCGGGTTTTGGTGTTGGTATCTTTTTCGAGAAACATGGGCGTTGTTATTGCCGAACTTATTAATTTTACAAGCTACAAAAATAATGGAATATCAGAAAGATTGAACGAAAAATGGACACAATCAGAAATATCAGTTTAATTGGGAAAGTCCGCAACGAAACAGCATCGCTTTTTGAGCAGGCTGAACGTGCCGGAAATGCAGGCGGACAGCTACATCAGCTGGATGTGGATATCATGCTGGCGCAAACCAGAAAAATTTATGAATATCTCCTCCAACTCGAAACAGGACAGATTGCAGCCAACAGAGAAGGTGAAAAAATGCGGAAATACACTCCTGAACCAGTTGTTATTACTATTCCTGCCAAGGTTGAGGCGGAGGCTGAACAAAAAGCTTTTGTGGAGCCAACAGAGGAAATACAACCAAAGCAGCCATTACCGGAAGAAACTATTGTGCCTGAAGTGCCTGAAAAAGTGCAGGAAGCCGATTATCTCTGGGATCAGCCGACAGCGGAAAAGCCTCAGCCTGAAGAGCCTGTTTTTGTTGAAAAAACCATTGTCTTTCAAGCAATTCAATCACCAAGATCAGCAGAATCTGAAAAGCCTAAACTATCTTCTGCAACTGTCTCAACCCTTGATCTTTTTGGCGAATCTGCACCCGAACGAATTGCTGACAAACTTTCGGTTCAAAAAGACAATAGCATCGCAACTCGCATTGAAAGATCAAAAATCAGCGATTTACGTCAGGCCATTGGCATCAACGAAAAGTTTCTTTTTATCAATGATTTGTTTGAAGGCAACATCACCCAATACAACAATGCTATTGACGAATTGAATGGATTTCAAAGCTTTAACGGCGCCAGGACATATTTTATCGAACTTAGCGTGCTGTACCGCTGGCCACAGGAATCAATAGCCAAAGAAAAGCTAATGCAGTTAATTGAAAGAAAATTCGAAGACTGATGAAAAAAACTTACATCTATATCAGCATCCTACTTTTCGGTGTTTTATCACTGAAACCAGCCGCCGCACAAGATCGTGCTTACGTAAACAAAGTGGTAAAACAATTGTCTTCACCAAAAATGCACGGACGCGCATCGTTTAAAAATGGCGACCATATCGCAGCTAAATACTTGTCGAAAGAAATGAAAAAAGCAGGGTTGACAGCTTTTTCACCGGATTACATGCAGGAATATAATTACACCATCAACACTTTTTCATCAAAAATGGATGTAATGGTGGATGGAAACCGCCTTGTTCCCGGGGAAGATTATGTTGTGAGTCCTTCCATGGCCAGCCTGAAGCAATCATATCAACTGGTCTGGCTTCCAGATACATTAACGCAGGTCAGATCCGTTTATCGCTTTGCAGATACAACCGCTCTTGCAGGAAAAATGCTTGTTGTTCCTGAAGGTGTCAGAAATGCATACCGCAGTGGCATTAAAGGAGTGCCGGCAATGATTCAGACTGTAGATGGAAATATGTGGTGGCACGTGTCAAGGCAGCAGCTGGAAACTGGAAATGCTGCGCTGAAAATAAAAAAGGAAAAACTACCCCAAAATACAAAAACAATTTCATTGGATGTTGAAAGTAAGCTCATCATCGAAAGGCCTGCATACAATCTTTCAGGTTTTGTAAGAGGAAGCGTTGAACCTGACAGTTTTATGATTTTCGTGGCACATTATGACCATCTTGGACGCATGGGCCGAAAAACCTATTTCCCCGGTGCAAGCGACAATGCAAGCGGCTCAGCTGCTGTGCTTGATCTGGCACGCTATTATGCCACCAATAAGGAGAAAGCGTATTACACCATGGTTTTTGTTTTGGTTTCGGGCGAGGAAGCAGGATTGCTGGGGTCACGTTATTTTGCCGAAAACCCGCCCTTTCCGCTTGAAAAAGCAAAATTTGTAATCAACTTCGATATGGTTGGCACAGGAAGTGAAGGCCTTTCGGTGGTAAACGGAAAAGTTTTTCCAGAGGCATTTGCCTTGTTTGATGTGCTCAACATAAAAAACAACTTTTTTCCCAATTTGCGTGCAGGCGGAGAATCGTGCAACAGCGACCACTGCCCTTTTTATGAAAAAGGTGTACCGGCTGTGTTTTTATTTACCCGTGGCAAAGAAAACCAACATTATCATAATATTTACGATACACATAGCCAACTGCCCTTTACCGCCTACGAACAACTATTTGGCATTGTAACAGGCTTTGTTGACGAGCTGAAAAACATGCCTTTTTTCAAAAAAGAACTATGATTGAAGTACTCTTGGTGATATTTACTGCATTGGTTGTAATTGTTTTTACAATCCTCTCCTTCTATACTTCTGTCAGTACCGGAGCCGATAAGTTTGAAGTCTGGCTGCGAAAACTGAACAAACAACAAAAGAAATAAGCAATGTCGAAACTGACCCTTGTGCCAACCCCTATTGGGAACCTCGAAGACATCACCCTTCGTGCATTACGAATTCTTAAGGAAGAAGTGGATCTGGTAGTGGCAGAAGACACCCGAAAAACAGGATTGCTTCTTAAACATTATGGCATTAGCAAGCCCATGGCATCGTTTCACCAGCACAACGAGCACAGGATGCTCGACCAACTGACGCAACGCATGCTTTCAGGTGAACGTATGGCACTTGTAACCGATGCAGGTACTCCGGCTATTTCTGATCCGGGATTTCTATTGGTCCGCGCATGCATTGCAGCCGGTATTGAAGTTGAATGCCTGCCCGGTGCCACAGCCTTTGTGCCTGCTTTGGTAAATTCGGGGCTTCCGGCAGACCGCTTTGTTTTTGAAGGATTTCTTCCGCATAAAAAAGGTCGTCAGAAGCGAATTCTTGCAATGCTTGACCAACCTTATACTATTATATTATATGAGTCGCCTCATCGGCTTGTAAAAACACTCGAACAATTATCAGCTATCCTTGGTAGTCACAGGAAGGCGTCTGTAGCACGCGAGCTGACAAAAATACACGAAGAAAATGCGCGTGGAAATCTGGGCGAGCTGCTCGAAATTTTTAAATCCAGAGATATAAAGGGTGAAATTGTGATTGTAGTGGAAGGAAAAAACAGCATAAATCCCGAAGATGACGAATAAAATTAATGCAGTAAAAGCATAATTCTTTAATCTGTAAACGCAGTTCAAACGATTGCGGAGGTACTGAGCATCAAAAATATAATAAATAAAGTTGTTTTTTTTGGTCTAATTAACTTACTTTGCACCCTTGTTTAACATAAAACAATTAAAATTATGTCAGAAATTAAAGACAAAATCGTTTCTATTATCGTGGATAAGCTAGGTGTAGAGCCGGGCGAAGTTACCAACGAAGCAAGCTTTACCAATGACCTGGGAGCTGACTCCTTGGATACTGTTGAGCTGATCATGGAATTTGAAAAAGAATTCAACATTGCCATTCCCGACGATCAAGCCGAAAAAATTGCCACAGTAGGTGATGCCATCCGGTACATTGAAGAGAAAAAAGGTTAAAAACTGTTTTTATGGAGCTGAAACGAGTAGTAGTAACAGGTTTAGGTGCTATAACACCTATTGGTAATAATGTTCCTTCCTATTGGGAGGGGCTTCTCAATGGCGTAAATGGCGCTGCTGATATTACCCGCTTTGACGCCTCCAAGTTTAAGTCTCGCTTTGCCTGCGAAGTAAAAAATTACGATTACAAAGATTATTTTGATCGCAAAGACGTGAGAAAGTATGACCTCTTCGCTCAGTTCGGACTCATAGCGGCTGATGAAGCCATTATTGATTCCGGACTGATCGATGGGAATACTGACCTCGATGAGGTTGGCGTAATCTGGTCTTCTGGCATTGGCGGACTTATCACTTTCTCTGAGGAGGTAACTGCCTTCGCAACAGGAGATGGCACTCCACGTTTTAATCCGTTTTTTATCCCGAAAATGATTGCAGATATCACTGCAGGTCACATCTCGATAAAACATGGGTTCAGAGGCCCTAATTTTGCAACAGTTTCTGCATGTGCTTCATCAGCAAACAGTCTGGTAGATGCTTTCAATTATATCCGGCTGGGCAAAGCAGTAGCGTTTGTTTCAGGTGGGTCTGAAGCCGCTGTGACACAAGCCGGTGTTGGTGGCTTCAATGCAATGCATGCCCTCTCTACCAGAAATGATGATCCTGCAACTGCTTCACGACCATTTGACAAAGACCGTGATGGTTTTGTGATCGGCGAAGGTGGTGGCGGAATTATTTTAGAAGAACTTGAACATGCTTTGCGCCGTGGCGCAAAAATTTATGCTGAACTTGTCGGATGTGGTCTTTCAGCCGATGCTAACCACATGACCTCACCTCACCCTGAAGGTCTCGGCGCTCAGTTAAGTATGAAACGCGCACTTCAGGATGCCGGTATGAACTTAGAAGATATTCAGCACATCAACACACATGGAACTTCGACGCCCCTTGGCGATATCGCTGAGCCTAAAGCAATTGTGAGTCTCTTTGGTGAACATGCATATAACATCAGCATCAATTCCACAAAATCAATGACTGGCCATTTGCTGGGAGGTGCAGGTGTAGTTGAAGCCATTGCGACTATACTGGCGGTGCAAAATGATATAGTGCCTCCTACAATCAATCACTTTACAGATGATCCTGAAATTGATAGCCGGCTGGATTTCACTTATGGAACTGCCCGTAAACGCGTGATAAACGCAGCCCTCACAAACACATTTGGGTTCGGTGGTCACAATGCTTCTATTATCGTTAAAAAATTTAGTCCCTGATAAATCAGTATCGTATTCTGATTTAACACTCCGCATGTATAACTACTGCGAACATCTGTTTTAAGCGCTGTTATTGGAACCTTAACACAAAGAAATTTGTTTCTTTTAGATTCAGTCAAAGCAATTTTTTCAGCTGATAAAGAACTTGCATATTCTATCAAAAATATTTTTGGGTTCTTTCCCGGGAATATTTTTTTGTATCAGCTTGCTTTCAGACATAAATCGGCTGCAAATGAAATCCTTAATGGCTACAAGCTGAGTAACGAGCGTCTCGAATACCTTGGTGATGCTGTGCTCAGCGCTGTTGTAGCTGATTATCTTTTTAAAAAATTCCCATACAAAAATGAGGGATTTCTTACTGAGATGCGTTCCCGGATTGTAAGCCGGAGTTCACTCAACAAACTGTCTCAGAAGCTTGGGCTTGATATGCTTGTAAATCTCAACGGAGATAACAAAAGCATGTTCCGTTCAGTCAACGGCGATGCCTTTGAGGCTATTATTGGCGCAATTTATCTTGATAAGGGCTTTAATTTTACACGAAAGATTATCATCAGACGGATTATTGAAGTTCACATGGACATTGATTTGCTTCAAAAAAACGATTTCAATTTCAAAAGCAAGCTGCTCGAATGGAGTCAGAAAGAAAAGCGACAGATAGAGTTTGTGGTTGCTGCCGAATTGGGTGAAGGCTTCAAAAAACAATACCTAATTGAAGTTAGACTCGATGGTGAGGCAATGTCTCAGGCAAAAGATTACTCTATCAAAGGAGCCGAACAACTTGCTGCCGAAAAAACCTGGATCAGCCTTCAGGTAGAACCTTAAAGGTGTTTTTCTAACATTATTAACCGCAGAAAATTCATCCTGCCGAAATCTGAAAAGGTGGTTTTAGCAGGTTTTTTATTCATTTACAACTGACTTTTATCAAACTTATCAAGCATTCAAATCATTTTTCTATTTTTGCGCCCATGATTAAACAAGAAGACTTTTTCAAAAAGATTACTTCCCATGCCAAAGAGTATGGGTTTATTTTTCAATCGAGTGAGATATACGAAGGTTTGAGCGCCGTATATGATTACGGACAAAATGGCGTTGAACTGAAAAATAATATCCGCAGTTACTGGTGGAAAGCCATGGTTCAGTTTCACGACAATATTGTTGGTATCGATGCTGCTATTTTTATGCATCCAACAACCTGGAAAGCTTCAGGCCACGTTGATGCATTCAGCGACCCGCTGATCGATAACAAAGACTCGAAAAAGCGCTATCGCGCTGATGTGCTTGTGGAAGATTATCTTGCGAAAATTGAAGATAAGATTAATAAAGAAGTCGAAAAGGCGCGCAAACGCTTTGGCGAAAGTTTTGATGAGCAGCAGTTTTTGACAACTAATCCACGTGTGCTTGAATATGTCAACCAAACTGACGATATCAAAAAAAGACTTTACGGTGCAATGGAAAGCTCCGACATGGTTGCGTTCAAACAATTGATCGAAGACCTTGCCATTGTTTGTCCGATTTCAGGCACACGCAACTGGACCGAAGTGCGTCATTTCAACCTGATGTTTTCAACCCAAATGGGCTCTACAGCTGATGGCGCAAGTGAGGTCTACCTTCGCCCGGAGACTGCTCAGGGTATTTTCGTTAATTACCTCAATGTGCAGAAAACTGGCCGTATGAAAATTCCTTTCGGGATTGCGCAAACTGGCAAAGCGTTTAGAAACGAGATTGTTGCAAGACAGTTTATTTTCCGTATGCGGGAATTCGAACAAATGGAAATGCAGTTTTTTGTTCGCCCGGGCGAAGAGCTGAACTGGTTTGAACATTGGAAAAAAGAACGCATGAAATGGCATCTTTCGATGGGAATACCTGCCACAAAATACCGTTTTCATGATCATGAAAAACTTGCACACTATGCCAATGCTGCAGCTGATATCGAATTTGAATTCCCTTTTGGTTTCAAAGAACTTGAAGGCATTCACTCCCGCACGGATTTCGATTTGGGAGCGCATCAGAAATATTCCGGCAAGAAACTTCAGTATTTCGATCCCGAGTTGAATGAAAGCTATGTGCCGTATGTGGTTGAAACTTCTATCGGATTGGACCGCATGTTTCTGGCGATGCTTAGCAATTCCTACAAAGAAGAAAAATTGGAGGATGGAACCGAACGCGTTGTTTTGATGCTTCCTCCTGTGCTGGCCCCGGTAAAAGCGGCTATATTGCCGTTGGTAGCAAAAGATGGCCTTCCTGAAAAAGCAAGACAGATTATGGACAGCCTGAAGTTTGATTTCAATTGTCAGTATGAGGAAAAAGACTCAATCGGCAAACGATACCGCCGTCAGGATGCCATCGGAACACCCTTCTGCCTCACCGTGGATCATCAGACAATCGAAGACAATACTGTTACAATCCGCGACCGTGATACCATGAAGCAGGAAAGGATTGATGTGAATCTGCTGCATGAAATTATTGCAAAAAAAATCAGACCTGATTATCAGTTATAGTATAAACAGATCCAAAAAAAGCCGCTGAAAATTGTTTTCAGCGGCTTTTTTCGTTGACGGCTTTCGGTATTACTTATTATTATAGGCTGTCATGGTTCGTTCTGCGCCAATGGTAGCAAAGCTTTTAATCATTTCGGAAGCAACCAAAATCTTTGGTTCAATTATTTCAAGTTCCTGCCGTGACCAGTTGCCCAATACATAATCTACCTGTCTGCCTTTCGGAAAATCGTCACCAATGCCAAAGCGTAAACGTGAAAACTGATTTGTTCCAAGCGTGTTGATGATGTGCTCCAACCCATTATGGCCGGCATCTCCGCCTTTGAGTTTCAAGCGAAGGGTAGCCGTTGGAAGTGCGATATCATCTACCACAACCAACAGGTTTTCAACCGGTATCTGCTCCTGCCGGAGCCAATACTGAACAGCTTTTCCGCTAAGATTCATATAAGTTGTAGGTTTAATCACAACAAGCGACCTGCTTTTGTATTTCAACAAAGCCAGTTGTGCCAGCCGGGTGGTTTCAAACTTACCTGACAAATCTTTGCACAAATAGTCGCCTACCATAAAACCAATATTATGTCTTGTGTCGGCGTATTCTGCTCCGATATTGCCCAAACATGCGATAAGGTATTTCATAGAAGTCAAAACGTAAAAATAGTCTTTTAATAAAAATAACAAAGATTTTTGAAATGAAAAAAGGCATATAAGCCAGAGCCATATGCCTTTATATGAGATGTTTTGGAATCTGCTATGCTTCTGCTGACTCTTCGTCGTCAGTAAGAACGATACCGCGTGCAGCTTTTACCTCTACTATAACAGCATTTTGGTTGTCAAGCATGGTAACATTTGCAATTTTTACATCCTTTACCTTAATTGTATGCCCAACATTCAGTTTTGAAATGTTGAGTTCAATGAATTCAGGCATGTGGGCTAATAGCGCTTTTACGTTTAACCGGGGAAGTTTTATCTTCAATTTACCACCACGAATAACACCGGGAGAAGTGCCTTTAACCTTTACAGGCAATGCAACTACAACAGGTTTGTCATCCTTTACTTCAAAAAAATCGGCATGTAACACATGGTCACCAACCGGATGATATTGCACATCTTTAAGAATTGCTTTGTAGGTTTTACCATCAATCTCTATCATAATCAGATAGGTTTCAGGTGTAAAAAGAATCGGCTTAAAACTAGCCTGATCTACATGAAAATGAACCTGCTCAGCACCACCATATAATACACATGGTACTTTTCCTTCGTAGCGAAGGCCTTTAGCATCTCTTTTCCCTACGTTCCCACGGAGGGAACCGCTCAATGATACTTTTTTCATTTTTAAAAATTTAATTAACTATTTAGTACTCGAAAATTTGAACAACGAACTGATGGATTCATAGTTTTCGACGCGACGTATCACTTCGGCGAATAAATCAGCTGTTGTCAATACTTTTATTTTGCTGCTTGTTTGTTTCAGCGGAATGGTGTCAGTAACAACAACTTCCGTAAACGGAGATTTTTCAATGCGTTCATAGGCATCTCCGGAAAATACTGGATGTGTGCAGAAAGCCCTTACACTGTTAGCGCCCTGATCCATAATAAGTTCACCTGCTTTGGTGATAGATCCGGCGGTGTCAATGATATCGTCAATCAGGATAACATCACGTCCCTTCACATCGCCGATAAGTGCCATATCTTCGACTATATTGGGTTTAGCCCTTTGTTTGTAACAAATTACAAAGCCGGTATCGAGCATCTTTCCATAGGAAGCAGCCCTGCGGGTTCCGCCGGTATCGGGTGAAGCCATTGTCAAATTAGGCAGGTTCAGACTCCTTATATAAGGCACAAAAATATTGGATGCATATAAATGATCGACAGGGACATCAAAAAAGCCTTGAATCTGATCGGCATGTAAATCAATGGTAATAATTCTGCTGATACCTGCTGTAATCAAGAGGTTGGCAACCAGTTTTGCGGCTATCGTTACGCGTGGTTTGTCTTTTCTGTCCTGACGGGCGAAACCAAAATAAGGAATAACTGCTGTAATTTTTCTTGCTGACGCTCTGCGTGCGGCATCTGCCATTAGAAGCAGTTCGAACAGGTTGTCAGTAGGTGCAAAGGTTGACTGAACCAGAAAAACATCGCGTCCTCTGATGTTTTCCTCAAATGAAGGCTGAAATTCGCCATCAGAAAAATCAGTAAATGTTGCCTTCCCAAGCGCTGAACCATAGCTTTTGGCTATTTTATCAGCCAAATACTCTGATGCTCTACCAGAGAATATACTTACAATTGGTTCAGGCATAACAACTTACATTGAGTTTAGAAACTGGGTGCAAAATTAGGCTTTTATATTTAATCTGCAAAAGATTTTTTCATCACCGGTCATTGCAAAGCAATACTGCTTAGAAACTGCAATTGGCTTTTGTTGATTTTGAAAACTATATAAAAGCAGACCTCTTTAATGATTGCAAATCTTTTCTTCATCAGCAATAATTTGCCTGATATGCTTACTTTTGCCCACATGAAAAGAATGGTCATTTTTGCATCGGGTAGTGGCACCAATATGGAAAGGATTGCATCGGTTTTTGCATCCGATTCCGAAATTGAAATTACTTTGGTCGTATGCAACAAGCCGGGAGCTGGTGTTATTGCCCGCGCTGAGAAAGCAGGAATACCGGTCAGGATGATTGACAGGGCATCTTTCTATGAAACAGACAAACTGACGCAAGAGCTGCTTTCTTTAAAAACAGATCTGATTGTACTTGCTGGTTTTCTTTGGCTTGTTCCACATCATTTGCTTTCAGCTTTCCCTGACCGGATTATCAACATCCACCCTGCCTTGCTTCCAAAGTATGGAGGAAAGGGCATGTATGGCGAAAAAGTGCATGAAGCTGTTGTTTCAGCTGGTGAAAAAGAGTCAGGCATCACCATTCATTTTGTGAATGAACATTACGACAGCGGGGATATTATTTTTCAAAAGGCTTTTAAACTTCATCCGGACGAAACTCCCGCTACCCTCGCCCAACGCATTCATACTTTGGAATATGAGCATTTCCCAAAAGTGATTGAGCAATTGCTGAAAAGTTAATATCAACAGGGTTCTGACTTTTAAACTTTCGTTGGATTCACATCGGTTGTGATGCTGATTTGCACACCAGGCAATGTGTTTCTGAAATTAAAAACGCCATTCATCGAACGTACCCTGCTTATGATGTTTTTTACACCCATATGGTTGTCGCCTTTTTCTATTGCCTTCTCAAGGTCGAAGCCGATTCCATCATCTTTATACTCAAATATCAGCTTGTTATCAGCTTGCCTTAATTCGATTGAAATGTTAGCTGCATTGGCATGCTTGATGGTGTTGTTTATCAACTCGGTGATGATACGATAAAAAATGAGTTCCATCGTTGGCCCGATATTGCGTTCAACATTTTGAAAGCTGGTAGTAATTTTGAGCAGATTTGTTGCGTTTATAACATCAACAAAAGTATTGGTAGCGCGCAAAAGGCCGTAATCTGAAAGTATTTTTGGGGTGATGTTGTTTGCTATATTGCGCGCAGTATCTACTGCTTCGTTCACGAGTTTGTTAATGTAATCTATAAACTCTGTTCTTTCATGAGAGCCGGACTCCATGCCATCCAACTCGTTCACGTAAAGTTTTATCGTTGACAAAAGTGGTCCCAGGCCATCATGAATTTCTTTTGCAAAGCGCCGGCGTTCGGTTTCCTCAGTTTCAATGATGGCGATGCGCACCTTTTTATCAAGTTCTTTGCGCTCGCTTATGTTGCGTGCCACACAAGTTATGAAAGGTTTTTCGTCAATTTCGATGAGTCGGCAATTGATTTCAACAGGAAAACGCTTTCCGGATTTGTTGCGTAAATCTGTTTCGAAAATATGCATTCCATTGGTTCGGATAGTTGAAACATGATCCATCACGCCTTCCGAAGCTGGACTGGCCTTAATGTCGGCAAAGTGCTTATCGAGCAATTCATTGCGCTCCATTCCCAAACGTTCGCAAGCCGATTGGTTAACTTCTGCAATTTTTCCATCTGTTGAAAGCACAAAAAGCTGATCGGAGCTGGTGTTGAAAAGTAATTGAAAACGGCGCTCAATATTTTTTTTATTGCGTTCAACTGAATCAAGCCGCTTAAGAATTGTATTTATGAGTGCTGTTCCGCTGAGCATTAAAAGTGATACAGCAAGTCCGGCAGCATGGGGTATAAAGGTTCCGGTAGCCAAAGTTGAAACGCCTGCCATAGCCAGAAGCTGAAACAGATTTTCCAATGCCAGCAAGATCATTCCGGCGGCAATCAAAATCCAGGCTGTGCGAAAGCGGGACACTTTGTAATAATTCATCACCACGGCAAAAGTGAGCAACCGCAGCAGCATCGACAATATTATGATAGCCGGAATCATCAGAATCTGAATGCTTTTTTGTTATTCGTCAAGGTAGCTTATCGCACGCAGCAGCACAGGATCGATCTGCTGATAAATTGGGTAAAAACCTTCATCATCAAAAATATTGCGACCCACATACGCCTTGAAGAGTGTACTTATTCTGTCACGGCTTCCCTTGAGCGCTTCTTTGTCGGCAGTAACACCTCTGTCGGCAGCAAGCTTGAGCAAATCAGCCATAATTTTTTCAGAAACACGAAATCTTTTGTCAAAGTCGCTAACGTTTTTATACTTATTGAGTTCTGAGCGGTAGGTATCAGAGTAGTCGAAAGCAAACTGGAAAATGAGCCCGCTATTGGCAAGGCGGTTATAAAAGAACAGACTACTGTCTGTGCTCATTGGAACAAACACATCGGGCATGATGCCGCCGCCGCCATAAACAACTTTTCCCATTGGAGTGACAAACTTCAGTGTATCAGTAAAATGGATGCTGTCAGGATTCATCATTTCACCATTAACAAAACGGTCAAAAGGTTCGTGATGGTATTTTTCAAAGTCTCCATCGTAGGGTTTTTGAATAGAGCGGCCTGTGGGTGTATAGTAACGGGCCACAGTGAGGCGAACAGCAGATCCATCCCGCATTGACATTTGTTCCTGAACGAGTCCTTTGCCAAAAGAGCGGCGACCGATGATTGTACCGCGGTCATTGTCCTGAAGCGCCCCAGCGACAATTTCACTTGCACTGGCTGATCCCTCATCGATAAGAACAATCACTTCCTCGTTTTCAAAAATTCCTTTTTTGGTAGCAAAACTGAATGTTTTTGGTCTGTTTTTTCCCTGGGTGTATACGATAAGTTTTCCCTGGGGTAAAAATTCATCAACGATGTCAGTTGCTGCCTTCAGGTATCCTCCGGAGTTGCCGCGCAGGTCAAGGATAAGCTTTTCCATCCCCTGATCTTTGAGTTTTTTTGATGCTTCCAGAAACTCCTGATGCGTTGTAGCTGAAAACTTATTCAGTTTTATAAAGCCGGTTGTTTTATTGATCATATAGGCCACATCCAGGCTGTAAGTTGGAATCACATCCCGTGTGATGGTGAAGGGTGTGAGACCATCGACACCTCGCCGAAACATCTGCACATTTACTTTGGTACCCTTTTTCCCTTTTAGCATTCGCATGGCATCGCGGTTGGTTACTTCTACGCCGGCCACCAAAGTATCGTCGATATAAACGATGCGGTCGCCGGGCATCACGCCAACTCTTTCAGATGGGCCACCTTTCACAGGATTTATAACTGTAATTGTATCTTTCTCGATTCGGAAAGAAACACCGATTCCTTCAAAACTTCCCAGGAGTGGATCGTTCATTTCGTTGAACTCCTCAGCGGTGATGTATTGGCTGTGCGGATCAAGTTTTTCGAGCATGCCTTTGATGGCATTGTTTTCAAGAGTTTTATTGTCTACTGTATCCACATAATCGCGTTCGATATATCCAAGTATATTGTCGAGCTTACCTCCTTTGGCAGAGGGCATATAAAAAACAGACTTCTCATGATCTGATGAGTCGGCAGCAATTCTATAACCAAAATACAAGCCAAGCGCAAGTACAAGTGAAAATAACAAAGGGAGGTAAATAGCAAAATTTTTCTTCATAGCGTCATTAACATTACGATAATATAGGTTTTTTTATCAGCAAAAACAACGCAAAGTTAATGTTAATTGTTCAGTGAAATGTTTAGGAATGTTAACGATAGCTTTTAGCAAAGGCCATAGCTGCACTGAAACCTTTTTATAGCTTCAATGTGCATGCAAAGTCCGGATAATGAAATCATGTGCTGTCCGGAACAAAAGGAGGCAAGAAAAAAAGATTTTCTCTATTAGAACAAGAAATTCAAACCGATGTACAAGCCTCCGCCTCCATCACGTTTATCTATCGGGCGGCCATAATCTACTGCAACAATGAAATTTTCGTTCATCACGATGCGTAAACCGGCGCCGTAGGTAGTATGCAGGCTTTCTTCATCTGTGAGAAAATAGTCAGATAGTGTCAAACCTACCGGAAGATTGCTTTTATCGAAGTCAATCTTTTTGATTACCTGACCTGCATCTATAAATGTGTTCAAGCCGAGATAAATATTTTGGTTCAGCACTACACCACGGTAGAATTTCCAACGAAATTCAGCATTTCCGTATGCAAAAGCATCGCCTACGACCCTGTTTCTGATAACTCCGCGCAAGGTCTTGGAGCCACCCAAGCCATCGGTATTGGATGAGTTGCTGAAAGAGTTGATCATATAAGGTTGCATGTAGAAGGGTACATTGCCGGCTACAGTTCCCTGATAATTCAGGCGATATGCAAAAGACAATTTATCTTTTACGATTGTGAAATACTGGCGGTGGGTTGCAGAAATTTTTGAAAATCCAAAATCGCCATTGCCAAAAAACTCAGGTGCAGCGAAGAAAACAATTTCACTCCATATACCTTTCATCGGATTGGGTTCAAAATCACGGGTGTCGTAAACAAGCCCGAGCTTGAGGTAGTTTGACCATCCGCCATCTTTTTCTTCTTTGCTTATGATGCCCCAATCCACATAATTATCATACAAACCGGATACATCTGGTAGTTTGTCTTCGTCATCCTTGCCTTTGTTCAAGGCATCGATATCAACAGAAGCAATGGTGTTTTTCAGAATTCCGAAACCAGCAACCCAGCGCAGGTCGCCACCTTTGATTTTGCCCTGAAAGTCGGTCATGAAGCGAAACATTTTCCTTTCATGGCGATAAAACATACGCGAAACGTAGTTAGCAGTATCTGTGTCGTCCACCCATGCTGAATTAAACACCGCATCGTAGCCGTTGAAGCCATAAAAATCGAGGGCTTTTTCGGTCAGTAAACTCAGGTCGGAAGTAATCCTGATATTCGGAATGAGGTATTCCGAGTCATAGAAAAACCTGTTGATACCACTACCTTTGGTATAGCGCGACACCTCCGCATAAAGCGAATGCATGTATTTGGGATATGTTTTCCCATCGCCGTAATAATAGAAATTCACCAGACCACCATACTGGAAACCCAGATCGGTGTTGTATGAAATTGCTGGAAGCACGCCCATATTCCAACCAGTTTTCACTTTTCCGGGAGCGACAGCCTCTTCCTCCTGGGAAAAAGCCAATACAGAAAAGAATAATACACAAAGGCCTGTAAGTAAGATGTTCTTGAGGTTCATAAAATTTGTTTTTGGTGAACAAATATAGTGTTATCCACACAAAAAAGACAAATGATGTAAAATTTCTTTGGATTTTGAATCAAACAGCTTTCATAAATGAGCCGCTTTGTAACATCGTTGTGCAAACAATAAGCTTTTTTGATAAATTTGTGCCGGTAAAAACCTTATACCTCAATAGTATTATGCCAATATTAGGTGCAATTATAAAAAAAGCTTACGAGTTGCGAAATATGCCCGTTGAGCTAAAAAGCCAACGAACCAATCCTGTTGCTGCTCAAAACAATCAACTGAAGAAACTTCTGCGAAAAGCACAGTTTACATCTTTTGGTGAGCATTATGATTTTGAATCAATTCTGGAAAGTGGCGATATTGCCAAAGCATTTAGTAAAACGGTGCCTGTTTTTGATTACAATGCCATGTATAAACAATGGTGGTACAGAGCGCTGAATGGCGAGGCTTATGTGAGCTGGCCCGGAAGAGTGAAATATTTTGCGCTGAGTTCCGGAACATCGGAGGCTTCAAGCAAGCACATTCCGATCACCCAAGACATGCTCAACTCAATCAAAAGAGCCAGTATAAGGCAATTAGTGTCGGCCTCAAAATACAATTTTCCTGTGCAATTCTACGAAAAAGGGATGCTCATGATTGGCGGCAGCACACACCTTCAGTTTAACGGAACCTATTTTGCAGGCGATCTTTCGGGTATTACAGCAGCCAATATCCCCTTTTGGTTTGAGCATTTTTACAAACCAGGAAGAAGAATTTCCAAAACTACCGACTGGGCAACCAAGCTCAATGAGATGATAAAAAAAGCACCAAGCTGGGATATCGGCGTCATTGTTGGTGTGCCTGCATGGGTGCAGATTCTCATGGAACGTATCATCAAAGAATACAAGCTGAAAACGATTCACGATATCTGGCCCAACCTCACAGTGTATGTGCATAGCGGCGTATCTTTTGCTCCCTACGAAAAAAGTTTTGAGAAACTATTCAGCAAACCTGTGGTATATTCCGAAAGCTATCTTGCATCTGAAGGCTATATCGCATATCAGACGCGGCTTGACAAACGTATCATGCAATTGATAACCGACAATGGTATCTATTATGAGTTTGTGCCGTTCAATGAAGATAACTTCGATGAGGATGGAAATCTGAGAGAAAATCCTGAAACTTTCACTTTGGCCGAAGCTAAAAACAGTGTTGAATATGCTTTGCTCATGTCGACCAACGCAGGTGCCTGGCGCTATCTCATTGGCGACACGATAAAGTTTGTAGATGTAAGTAAGTGCGAAATTCTTATCACTGGAAGAACCAAGCAGTTTTTGAGTATTTGTGGTGAGCACCTTTCGGTTGAAAATATGTCACGTGCCATTGAACTATTACAGGAAGAACTGAATATCGAAGTGCGGGAGTTTACTGTTGCAGGTTTCCGCCACGGCTCAATGTTTGCGCATCGCTGGTATCTGGGAACTGATGATGCAGTCGATCCTCAGACAGCAATCCAGAAAATTGACGGCTACCTCAATCAGTTGAATGATGATTATATGGTTGAGCGCACCGAGGCCATCACAGACATCTTTATTGAAGTGCTGCCCACGAAAGTATTTAACGATTTCATGAAAAATATGGGCAAAGAAGGCAGCGCCAATAAGTTCCCGCGTGTGATGAAAGGACAACGCCTGGAAGTTTGGGAAAAGCATCTGGCAGAAGTGAGAAGTAATAACAACTGATCCAACCAATAGACTTTTTTGAAGCATTGAAATTATGATAGTGATTTTTCTTGAAGGCGCATTGTTGGGCCTTACATTGGCCACTTTTTTTGGTTTTGGCCCTGCGTTTTTTGCTTTGGTCCAAACAAGCATCCACCGCGGATTCTGGCCTGCCGTTTTGCTTGCGGCAGGTATTTTCATCAACGACCTGCTGATGGTTGTTCTTTGTCTGATGGGTGCAATTCAAATAGTTACCGAGCCTAGTAACAGTTTTTGGTTTGGTATTATCAGTGGGGTGATTCTTATCATTTTCGGACTGGTTACTTACACCCGAAAAGTGATAACTGAAGTCCCCGAAAACGGCGAACTTCCAATAAAGGTAAGTGGCCCAAGATGGTTTACTTATGTTGCCAAAGGCTTTTTCATGAATTTTGTCAACCCTTTTGTCTGGATTTTCTGGATTGGTGTTGTTGTAGGTATCTCAGCGAAATTCGGTGGAAACCAAAAAGAGCTCTTTTACTTTTTCGGCGGCACATTGATTGTTGTATTGGTGAGCGACATTACGAAAGCTTATGCCTCATTCAGTATTAAACGTTTTTTGAATATGCGTACTATTGGGGTTTTCAATAAAGTTGCAGGCGTAGGACTTATAGGGTTTGGTTTGTTCATGATAGGCAAAGTAATAGTGGATATGTTCACTTAAACTCTTCCTGCAAAGTCATGAAAATGATTTCTCTGTATAGCCTTCAAGGTTTTCGAAAACCCTGAAGGCTTTTATGAAACAGTTTTTTCTGATTCCTCAGATGATTATTCCAGCACAACCTTTTTTTCAATTTCATTTAGCATAAGTTCGGTCATGCTTTCGAGATTGAAGGCATCATTAAGACCCCAGTCCTGACGTGCCACACTGTCGTCGATGCTGGCAGGCCATGAGTCGGCAATGGCCTGTCTGAAATCGGGTTCGTAAGTAATACTGAAGTCAGGCTTGTGTTTGCGGATTGCTGCGGCCACATCTTTGGGTGTGAAACTCATACCTCCAACATTGTAGCTCGAACGCAATGAAAGTTTGCTGTCGTCTGCATCCATCAGCTGAATGGTGGCACGGATGGCATCGTCCATAAACATCATTGGCAAAGCAGTGTCTTCGCGCAGAAAACAGTTGTACTTATTCTGACGGATAGCATCATAATAGATTTCAACAGCATAGTCAGTAGTTCCGCCACCGGCTTCAGTTTTGTAGCTGATCAATCCGGGATAGCGCAAACTGCGAAAATCAACACCATAACGTTTGTGGTAATATTCGCCCCAGCGTTCGCCGGCCAGCTTGCTAATGCCATACACAGTATTGGGTTCCATCACAGTAAGCTGAGGTGTATTGTGCCTTGGTGTTGTCGGTCCGAAAACAGCAATAGAACTAGGCCAGAAAAGTTTTTTGGCATCTGAATCACGGGCCAGCTCAAGGGTATTCATCAATGCGCGCATATTGATGTCCCACGCCTGCTGCGGTATTTTTTCGGCATTGCCCGAAAGCACAGCTGCGAGGTTGTATACCTGTGTAATTTTGAACCTTACAGCAAAATGCAGCAAGTTGTTGTAGTCAAGCACATCGAGATTATTGAACGGGCCGCTTTCGAGAATATCGGCCTGAGGCTGCTTGATGTCGGTGGCAAAAACATTCTGATTGCCATAAATCTTTCTTAAGGCGAGGGTCAGTTCCGAGCCAATCTGCCCGGAGCATCCGATCACTAAAATTCTTTCCATAGCTGTGTTATTCTTTTAACAATTAAGAAGCAAAAGTAAGAAGTTTGGCGTCGCTTCCGACAAAAACCATACACCAACTGCGCGATTTTTTGTTACTTTGCAGCTTCATTCAGCATTGAATCATGAATACACTGTATAAAGAAAATAAAGTTTTCGTTTTTAATACATTAAGCCGTAAAAAGGAAGTTTTCGAACCAATGAATCCTCCCATGACCGGCATGTATGTCTGCGGCCCAACAGTTTATGGCGATGCGCATCTCGGACATGCCCGGCCTGCTATCACTTTTGATCTGGTTTTCCGCTATCTCACACATCTTGGCTACAAGGTGCGCTATGTGCGCAACATTACCGATGTAGGCCACCTGGAAAATGATGCTGATGAAGGCGAAGACAAGATTGCTCAGAAAGCACGCCTTGAACAGATAGAACCTATGGAAGTGGTGCAACATTATACAGTGAGGTACCACAAAAACATGGATCAGCTGAATGTGTTGCGACCATCAATTGAACCCCATGCATCCGGCCATGTGATTGAACAGATAACCATGGTTCAGAAAATTCTGGATGCCGGTTATGCCTACGAAGTAGAAGGTTCGGTTTATTTTGACGTTGAAAAGTACAACCGCACCCACCATTATGGCGTTCTTTCAGGTAGAAAAATTGAAGATCTGATAAGCAACACACGTGCATTGGCCGGACAATCAGAAAAAAGAAACAGCTTTGATTTTGCCCTTTGGAAACGTGCAGAAACATCGCACATCATGCGTTGGCCTTCTCCCTGGAGCGATGGTTTTCCCGGATGGCACATGGAGTGCTCGGCGATGGGTTGCAAATATCTTGGCGATCAGTTCGACATACATGGCGGCGGCATGGACCTTTTGTTTCCGCACCACGAATCGGAAATTGCACAGTCGACCATAGCAAACGGCAAAGCGCCGGTGCGCTATTGGATGCACAACAATATGATCACAATCAACGGGCAGAAAATGGGTAAGTCGCTCGGCAACGCAATGTCACTCGACGACTTTTTTGCCGGCAGTCATCCGCTTCTGGAATGCGCTTACAGCCCGATGACAATCCGGTTTTTCATTCTTCAGGCGCACTACCGCAGCACGCTCGATTTTTCGAATGAAGCACTTCAGGCCGCAGAAAAAGGGCTCAAAAAATTACTTGCGGCTGCTGCAACCCTTAATAAACTCAAAACGGATAATAGCGCCCCTTCATCAGGTGTCGATGCTATCAGCAAGGCATGCTATGAAGCCATGAACGACGATTTCAACAGCCCGATGGTCATCGCGGCACTTTTTGATGCTGTCAGACTTATCAATGCTGTCAGTGATGGTCATCAGAAAATCAATGAAATTGAGCTTGGACAGTTAAAACAGCTTGTTGACGACTTTGTGTTTGATATTTTGGGAATTCAGTCCGAAGAAGCAGGCACTGACCTGAAGCTTGTAGATGGTCTCATGCAAACCATAATCAACTTGCGGCAGGAAGCACGTGCAAAAAAGGATTTTGCCACGAGCGATGTTATACGCGACAGCCTCGGAAAGCTCAGCATCGTGCTCAAAGACGGCAAGGAAGGGACAAGCTGGGAGTTGAAGTAAACCTTCATTATTGTTTTAAGCAGTACTGGTATTAACTAGTTTACAATCAAAATCGGAGTTATTTTCGCCGAAGCAAGACTGTTTTGGTGTCGGAATAATCAATCATTGTGACATAGGCAGCCGAATCGGCTATCATTTCTTTTTCCTTTTGAAAACAGTAAATATAATCACTTGATGTTTTGAAATCATTGTCAACGAACACATTAAAATCACTGTCTGGCTTTGAAAGATAGTACTCCAGTGCAGGTTTGAACAGCCATGAACTCAAAATTGTCTTTGTTTTTTGGTGTTGGTTGTCATTTTCCATTAAGCGTGCGGCTTCTTTGGAGTTTGCATCAAATTTCCATTAAATGGCATAATGCGTATTGAGGTTTTGATAGAAATGGTATCCAAGGGGTAAAACGATAAGCGTTAACATCATTCCACCAACAAGCAGACCAGCCCAAGGTTTGTAGTTTGACAACCAGTCAGAAATTTCTGCCCCTGTCATAAAAACCGTTAAAACCGTTAATGGAATAAAGATTAAAGAAGTTCGCTCTACTGGATACGGGATTTCAAACAGATAGTACTGGAGCACAGAGGCTGCAATCATTAACAACAGGATGCTAAAAACTTTACTCAATGAGGTATATTGCGCCCTGAAAACCAAAACTATATTCAGAGAAAAAAATCCGATCAGCAGCCCGTGATATAACCTGAGCCAAAACTGTTCTCCATAATAACTTAAATAGATGGATCGGTGAATCAGTATGCGCAGGGTAGATTCGATGAATCCCTGATTGCTTCCAATATAGAGTTCTTTGTTGTCCTTCAAAACCATTAACATATCATATATTTTATTGATATGATGAATGTTGAGACCCAGTATCAACAAAAGACCTATAACAACCGGTATATTTTCCTTAAAGGTTTGTTTCTTGGAGTTCATCAAAAATTCAAGCAAATACAAGGCGAGCAGGGCAATATTCAGGTTTATCAGGATGAAGTTTGACCAGGCCGCGAGTAGACTGAAAAGCAAGGAAAAAAAGAAGTCTCGGGCAAAATACTTCATTTGGCCGGGTTCCCTTGCTTTCACAAAGAAATATATAGCCATCAAACCAAAAGCTAAAGCAAGTCCATATCCTCTGGCAAGCGAGAAGAAGTCAATCATATAGGGGTTGAGAAGCAGCAATCCACAACCGGAAAAATAGAGCAGTGGGTTGTTTTTCCATGGTTTGAGAATCAGCCATACAGCGATCCCATAAACCAGAAAAGCCAAAACATTGGGAAACCGGAGTGCCAGCTCAGAATTGCTTCCGGATAGTCTGGTGCTTTGACGTATCAGCCAGGTATTGAGCAGGTGGTTGTTAGCGGTTTTTATAAACGGGGAA
>JAGXRB010000318.1 GCA_018336075.1 Bacteroidota bacterium | reverse complement strand
TGTGATGTCAATTGCTCTACCACTCAATATCCAGGTTTGGCTGCCTTCATCCCAATACGAATAATGCATCTGCGACCATGCACCGTTTTCTAACTCATATACCTCATACCAGCTATTCACCCATTTTTCATCGTTGTCATTCCAGTTTTGTTCAATTGTGCTTATATTTTCGTTGTTGCTGTTGTATTCGTAAAGCATTCTCAGCCAGGGAATCCATATATCATCAATTAAATAATCAGCAATGGCCATGCTTAGCATGTTCCCATTGGCATCATATTCGTAAGCGAACCTGCTACCCCAGCCGCCAATCCAGCTGTTGGATGTTTCATCCCAATCTTCATACATATACAACAGCTCATTTCCATGCACATCATAACGATTGATGAAGCGAAAATAATCCATCCAGTTTCCTGTGTTGAAGTCGCTGTATTGCACCAATGTGAGCGTGTCTCTGCCGGCTTCATCTTTAAAATATGTTTCTCTGTACGATGGAGTAAAGCCTTCTTCGGTGTATACACTGATTATCATTTGGTAAATATCGGTTGAATAGGCGTTAGCGTATACAAAATCATTTCTGGCAGCGCTGTCATAGGTCTCGCCTGTCCAATAATGCTTAAACTGACCTAATAAGCGGTAGTTGTTTCTGAATTCTTTGATTTTTTCGATTCCGTTTTGGTTGTTTTGTTTGATTTTCGTAATAAAACGATAATCGCTGGCCTTTTGTGTAGTGGGTTTAACAGGCAGATTCGGCTTGGCCCAAATGACGATAGCAGCAAGCAGAACAAGGGTGAGGGTAAAGAATTTTTTCATGGTTTTGATGTGTTTTAGCGTGGTGTTTTATTAGGGTGGATTCTAAAAATTCATTTTTATAATTTTTTCAAACACAAAATGAAACCCGTGAAAATCTGTGCTGAAAAAGTAGCTCAAATATACAACAGGTTTTGCATTTTGAGTTCAAGGGATCCGGTTTTTTCTTTTTCATCTTCGACTAACTAACAGGCTAATACTCTTTATTTTAATTCAATCTCTGCACTTTTTCAAATCATAAGAAATTGCATGAGAGGTTTATAAGCCCGATTAGTCCGCTTTCTCAGATTATTCCTGCTGATTTCAAAGCCAACCTATTCACAGAGGATATTTATCTTATATACTTTTCGGCTGAAATAAACAGTTTACTTCATGTTTTTTATGGCTCTCAGCACAGGTTCGCGGAGTCTTTGATAAACGGTTTCATCAGGTCCGGTCCCATCAATTTCGATGACTTGATTTTGTTGATGATAATACGCTAAAACGGGCTCTGTACGTTGTTCATGTTCTTGCAAACGTGCAACAATTGTAGCTGCACTTCCATCGTAGGGCATTCTTGCGGCTGTATGGCTGCGTGCATCAAGTCTGCTAATAAGTTCTAATACAGGCACTTTAAGGTTAATAACACAAGAGATCGAAGTTCCCTGCTTTTTGAGTAAACCATCGAGGATATAGGCTTGTACCAAAGTCCGTGGATAACCTTTGAAAACATAGCCTCTGCCTGTGCCATCTGTCTCTTTCAGTTTTTTTTCTATCAGTCTTATTACAAGTTCATCGGGCACAAGCAACCCCTTTTCGAGAAAAGGGATTATTTTTTCAGCAAGTGATCCATGTTCACGCACTTCGTCCTGGAGCAACTCGCCGGTAGAAATGCAGCGCAGGTTAAAGTCTGAGGCCAGGCGGGCAGCTTGTGTACCACGTCCGGCACCGGGATACCCGAAAAGGATGATGTTGGCAGGCCGACTGTTGAGTTCTTCAGTTATATGCTTATTGATTCTTTCAAAAACTTCTTCGGAAGTTCCCATGCCATTGATGCGCGTTAGTATGCCCGCACTTTCATAAAAGTCAAGCAATGGCAGTGTTTTTTGATGGTATTCTTCAAGTCGTTTTTCGATTACAGAGGCTTTGTCGTCACTTCTGTCTTGTTCACGGGCGCGCTGAAGAAGCCTTTTTGTACATTCTTCGTTGGGTACGTCAAGAATGAAAATGCGGGTAAGCGATGTTTGTAAACGGGTAAATAATCCATCCAGTATGTATGCTTGAACGTAAGTTCTTGGAAATCCGTCAAAAAGAAATCCGTCACTGCGTTGTCCTTCTTCAAGGGCATTGCCGATAATTTGCACAATGATCTCATCGTCAACAAGTCCACCGGCTTCTATGATCGCTTTGGCTTTGTTGCCAAGCGGGCTTTCCGCCTTGATTTCTTTCCGCAAGACCTCTCCTGTGGATATATAATTGAGATTATAGCGTGACAGCAGCATTTCTGACTGGGTGCCTTTGCCTGCTCCGGGAGGGCCAAAAAGGATTAGATTCAGCATAACAATTTGGGTTCATTGATTTGTCATGCAATATTAAGGGTTTTTTAGATGAAAAAACTTGAATCACACTTACCTGAACCCTACAATCAATGGTAAATCCATGCAATAAACCCTACAAATATTGCTTTTGGAGATAGTTTTCCAAAAAATATTCTTTAATGCGGATTCATACAAACAGAAAAAGCCTCACCCTTGCGTGAGGGTGAGGCCTGTTCAAAGAAAATATTTTTGGTTACGCCAGCTTTGAAGCGAATTTAACCGTCTTTGATTTTAGATTGCCAGCCTTGTTCTTGTGAATGATATTGCGTTTTGCAAGTTTATCAATCATCGAATGAAGTTTTGGAAGAATTGCGTCTGCTTCAACCTTATCAGTCAGACTTCTGAATTTCTTTAATGCATTGCGCATCGATTTTGCATAGTAACGATTATGCAACCTTTTGGTATTGTTCTGACGAATTCTTTTGATGGACGATTTGTGATTTGCCATTTTTTTTCTTTCTTAGGGTTCTGAATCAGTTTTGGGCTGCAAAAGTAAGTAAAAATATTTGATTTCAAAGCCTGAGCCGAAAAAAGTTTAAAAATCACTCAATATCAATTCAAGCGCTACAAAAACAAACAATTTCTATGACTTAAAAGCTGTCTGAGACTAAGAGTATACCAGCTTTAGCAGTTCATAAACCAAGAAAGCAGGCCAAACCAGTGCTTTTAATAAACCAACAACGCCCATCAGAAATCCTGTTGAGCTTGAGATGAAATAGACAGCAGCGCCAATTACTCCAAGTCCGTAGATAGCACTTTGAGGTGCATTGTTTTGGATTTCACTTTTCATATGCAATCTTTTTAAATGAGAAGCAAAGTTATAACTAATGTGATACATCTGAAATACTTATGAAAAAAACAGCTCCTGAAAATTAATTATTTGTCATCAGGGAATCTATCTGGTCTTCCAAAATCAGGATTGGTTAAAAAGGCATCATCCCGCAAGGTTTTAATGAAAGCCTTTAAATCTTCTTTTTGCGGAGGTGTGAGTTGCACGCCACCGCGCAAAACATGATGCATCAGAGGGTCAATCTGCTCAGTCCATTTCACATGATGCGAATAAAAATCAATTACTTCGTCGAGGGTGGCAAAGCGTCCATCATGCATATAAGGTCCGGTAAGTTCAATGTTTCTGAGTGTTGGAGCCTTGTATGCACCTTTGTCCATTGGGTCAGATGTTACTGCAAAGCGGTCAAGAATATCGTTAAAAACAGTATCTTTTCCATTATTGTAAAAAAGGTGTGTTGTAAAAAGCGGATTCCCAAAACCGCCGTGACAATGAAAACAGTCAGCTCCTTCTTCAGTTGTGAAAAGCATAAAACCATTCAATTCGGGACCTGAAAGCTGCTCTTGTCCAACGAGGTAGCGGTCAAACTTTGAGTTGGCCGAAACGAGTGTTCTTACAAATTGGGCAATAGCTTTTTCAATATTGGTGAAAGTTATTGTACTGCTCCCAAAAGCCTTGAAAAAGAGTTCAGGGTATCCTTCAATCCGTTGAAAGAGCTGCTTAACGCTTGTAGTATCACTATTCATTTCATGCTCGGCTAATACTGCAAGCCTAACAAAATCTTCAATGTTTCGCAAATTTGTGTTTGGATTGTTTTTATGGATAAAGCCATTCCAGCCATAACCACTTTGATTCCAGACAAGGTTGATCAATGGCAACATTACATGGGGGGTCTGCAATCCTGTAATACCGTGTACAAAACCGCCCTGAAAAATTGGATGATCCCTCCCTGCCTCAAAACTATTTGCTTGAATGTGGCATGTTCCGCAACTCATGAGTGAGTCGGGATGAGTGCGCCCACTCATGCGACCATCGTAGAAAAGGTAACGCCCCAACTCAACTCCTTCTATCGTCATCGGATTATCTTCCGGGATATTCATTTTTGTAGGAAAAGCAAAAGGAATATCAAATATATATGGTGTTGTTACCCACTTAGCCTCCTCTTCTTCCTTGCAGGAAAACAGGAGCATCAACAGTGAAATTATCAGAAAACCTAAAGGGATTTTTCGCATTATTTAATTGCTTTGGGGCTCAGGCTGAAAACATCATGGCCGTTTTCGCAACCGATTTTCATTGCTTCCTGTTGTTGCATTATACTTCCACCCCAGATGTTGTGGTCGTAGGTATGCGGATTCTTAAACCAGTTTTCAACTTTCATTTCAAGAACCATTTCGGTGGTTTTGCCATCGACAATACTAATGGGTGTATTAAGAAATTCAATTTCAAAGAAGTTTTGAATGAATCCTGTAATGGGCAAGGTTTTGCCGTCGGGTGTGTAGCCTTCGCAGTGATCCGATTTGCAACATGAGTTGAGATCTGCCCACTGCGATTTTGGTGCCGAACTGTCATAAATCTGACCTATTCCCAAATGGAAATTGAAGGGTTCTGTTTGTCCGGAAGTGTTTTGCCATTTGCCGTTTAGTTTCAAATAATGATACCCTCCGCCAAGATAATTTGGCCAGAACATAAATGATTCAGGAGGATTAACAAAACGATGAGACTTGTTTTTTTCATCATTTATCCCGAAAGTAAAACTCAGGCCTGTATAGTCGCCCACTTCAATTTCAACCGCCGGTTTAATGCTTAAGCTGGCAGGGATATCTGTATCAACATAAAATTCACCCCCATCATCGCCTATCAAAAGGAAACTGCCATCTGTTTTATGAAGCCTGATATCAGAAATGAACCATTGTATTTCTGAAAGCAGAAATTTATTGCCCGCCTCGTTTTCATAGATCAATTTGTCAAATTCAACCGGCAATCCATTGATGGAATGCTCAACCAATAAATTTATGTTTCCTTTAGAAGGCTCTTGAGCGTTTTTGTTTTTGTCGCAGGACGTAAGTGTCAAACCTGAAAGTATTAGAAGTAGACTCAGGTAAAATAGATTTTTCATAATAAGTTTCGTTTTGGTTTAATCTTAAAATGCAACAAAAATAACGCCAAACAACGTGTTTTATTCCTTTAAATAGTAGGTTACTTATAATTTTAACATCATCCCCGATGTTCAAAGCTGGTGTTTTTGAAAATTCGTCATGTGATATTTAGCTATATTTGCACCCCAAAAATAATAAAATGATTAGATTGAAAGCAGGTGATAAAGTTAGGTTTTTAAATGATGTTGGAGGAGGTGTAATCGTAAAAATTGTTGATGCACGCATGGCTTTGGTAGCAATAGAGGATGGTTTTGAAATTCCGGTTTTGCTTACTGAACTTATAGCCGTAGCTGAGCAGACATCGTCTTCCCGGCAGGAAGTTGCACAACAGGTATTGCAGCAGGAAATACGGAACAAAGCTGAAAAAGAAGCACAAGAAACAGACGCTGCCCGCAAGGGTAGTTTACGCCGTTTTGCCAAAAATCCCGAAGCTGAAGGCTTCTATCTCGCATTTATGCCACATGAGCAGCAATGGATTTTGACTGGTTTGCTTGATGTTGTGCTCATAAATCACACTCCTTTCGAAACGCTTTACAATCTTACCCTTGCTGATGGTGGCACCTATCTGAACGCTGATTTTGGCCAGCTTCCAGCTTACTCAAAAGTTGTAATCGAATCCATTTCACGTGAAGATATTAATCATTGGTGTAAAGGAATTGTCCAGGCGATTCTTATATCGGAAAGCAGCAGAGATTTTTATATGCCACTTCATGCAGCTTTTGATATTCGACCAAACCGGTTTTTTAAAGAAGGGAGTTATGTGATGACTTCTGTGCTGGGCGAAAAGGCAATACTGGTAAATCTACAGCCGCTTAATGCCCTTAAAGCTGATGCTTTTTCGCAGGAAATGTCGAAAAACAATCAGGTTGCTGATGAAACAGTAAGGCCTGTTGTGAAAGAGAAAGCACTGATCGATAATCACCGGAAGGGCATGGGAGAGGCTGTTGTAGATTTGCATATTGGTGAGTTGCTCGACAATATTGCCGGACTTTCAAGCCATGATATGTTCAAAATACAAATGGATTATTTTCAAAAAACACTTAATAGTGCTATTCTTAACGAGTACGACAAAGTAACCTATATTCACGGGGTTGGCAATGGCGTGTTGAAAAATGCTATTGTCAATGCACTGGAGAATTTTGAAGGGGTAAACAACCGTATGGCCAGCATGAGCAAATTTGGTGTTGGAGCAATAGAAGTGCTCATACGTGAAAAATCCTAACTGACATTTGTCTTTTAAAGCCTATTCCAACTATCTGGTAATTAAAGGCGTTTTTTCTATTTAAGAATTTTTAACAAGCATTAACTATCAGGATGCCCCAAAATCCTGATTGAGTGAAGGCTTTTGGGTTATTTTTGGCCTGTTTTTTAACTCATTCTGTAACAATTTGTTCAACTATATGAAGAAAATATTTAACACACTTTTTTCAATGGAGCTCATGGGGCTTCTGGTCGTTGCATTTGCAGTTGCTATTGGTGTTGCGACTTTTATCGAAAACGATTTTGGCACTGAAGGAGCCAAATCTGTTGTTTACAACGCAATCTGGTTCGAAATTCTTCTCGTGCTGTTATGTGCTAACCTTATTGCCAATATCTTCAAATATAAAATGTACCGGATGGAGAAGGTTGTAGTTTTTACATTCCACCTCTCTTTTGTTGTAATTCTAATTGGCGCCGGAATTACACGCTACATTGGTTACGAAGGTATTATGAGCATTCGCGAAGGCAAAACAGAAAACACAATGCTTTCAGATATCAGCTATGTCATGGCCGAATTGCATGATGGTGAAAAAATGGAATACACCGAAAAAGGAGTAATCATATCCTCACTTTCGCAGGGAGCCTACAAAGATCGTCAGTCGATAAATGGTAAAAGCGTTCGTTTTAAATCTGTTCGATACGTGCCAAACGCGCAGGAAGTCTTGGTTAAGGGAAATCCCGGCGAAGGCGATCCTTATGTTATTATGGTAGTCTCGTCCGGAACCAGCGGAAGAAATAATCTTATCATAAAGCAAGGTGATCAAAGAAATTTCCTGGGATATAACTTTGCGTTTGATCAGGAATACAGTGAAAGCGCCTTTAATATTTCATATAAAAACGGTCAGCTAACATTTAACGCACCTGAAGATGTAACAACAATGGCCATGATGGGCGGCTCCGGTGACACATTGTCTGCCAGCCAATGGCATCCGCTGGAAATGCGAAAACTATATAGCTTAGGGGATCTTCGGATTGTACTCACTGATATTTATGAAAATGGAAAAGTCGATTTTACTACTTATCAGGGTAAAGACATGCAATTTATGAATGCTTTGATTGTAGAAGCTGAATCTGATGGCATTAAAAAGCAAATTGGGCTGAGAGGAGGAAAAGGTTATCTTGGCGAAACAAGTGTTTTTGAAATCAATGGTATTGAGGTCAAAATGATGTATGGTGCCAAAATTCTTGACCTGCCCTTTTCACTGCGTCTTGAGGATTTTCAGCTTGAAAGATATCCTGGCTCAAACAGTCCTGCTTCCTACGCAAGCGAGGTAACCCTTATAGACAAAAACAAGGGCTTTGAAAAGTCTTACCGCATTTTCATGAACAACGTTTTAAACTATGGTGGATACCGCTTTTTTCAGTCATCTTACGACAAGGATGAGCTAGGAACCGTTCTCTCAGTGAATAAAGATGCTGCCGGAACATGGATTACCTATCTTGGCTATTTTCTGATGACGGTAGGTATGCTCCTTGCTTTATTTGTTAAAAACACACGATTTGCACTCATTGGCCGACTGCTTCGCAACAATAAGAAAGCTGCCGGAGTGCTGGTATTTTTACTCATGACGGGAACCATGCAATTGATTGCACAACAGCATGTTCACAATGTTGACATGGGCAATCTTACCAAAGTTGACAAAGATCACGCAGCCCGTTTCGGAACTATACTTGTTCAGGATCATGACGGAAGGTTGAAACCAATGACAACACTTTCAAGTGAGATGCTCCGGAAAGTGTCGCGTAAAACATCCCTTGATGGCATGAACCCCGATCAGGTTTTGCTCGGTATGCAACTCGAGCCCGAAAAATGGCAGATGGTGAAAATGATTAAAGTTTCTCATCCAGAGTTGAAAAAATTCCTTGGTATTACAGGCGGTCATGCCTCATTTACTGATATGCTTGATTTTACGCAGGGTGGCGGCTACCGTCTGCGCGATCTGGTGAGTCAGGCTTATGCAAAAAAACCAGCAGAAAGAAGTAAATTCGACAATGATGTAATCGCAGTGGACGAGCGTGTAAATATTTCTTACATGGTTTACACAGGCGATCTGTTGCGTATTTTGCCCGATCCGCGCGACTCCCATTTTGCATGGGTTACTCCCGGCTCAAAGGTAGAAGGACTCAATGCTGATGATTCGTCTTTTGTGGCTGAAATTATGCCTTTTTACTTCTCAAGTCTGGCATCAGGAAATATGCAGCAGTCTGAAATGCTTTTGCAAGGGGTGCTTGATTATCAAAGAAAATTTGGCGCAGATATCATGCCTTCCGAAGGCAAAATCAAGACTGAAATCTGGTACAACAAAATGATGATCTTTGAGCGTTTAGGAAAATATTTTGGTCTGGCAGGCCTGATTATGCTTGTACTTGTATTTACCAATCTTTTCAAAGAAAGGAAATGGATCAACAAAACGCTTGGCTTCTTTTATGTTTTGATCATTGTGTTTTTCGTTTTCCAGACGCTTGGACTGGCCATGCGATGGTATATTGCAGGGCGTGCACCCTGGAGTAATGGATACGAATCCATGATTTATATTGGTTGGGTAACGGTTCTTGCCGGATTGATTTTTTCCAGAAAATCGCAAATGACAATTGCGGCAACTTCCGTACTTGCTTCGATAATTTTGATGGTAGCACATCTTTCGTGGATGGATCCGGAAATTACAAATCTTGTTCCTGTACTCAAATCATACTGGCTTACAATTCACGTTTCTGTAATTACTGCCAGCTATGGTTTCCTTGCTCTGGCGGCATTGCTGGGTTTCATTAATCTGATTCTTATGATTCTGAAATCGCCATCAAATTTTACAAAGCTGCAGTCAACAATCAAAGAACTTAATTATATCAATGAAAGAAGCGTTATTATAGGCCTTTATCTGCTGACAATAGGAACTTTCCTCGGTGGAATATGGGCCAATGAATCCTGGGGTCGATATTGGGGATGGGATCCGAAAGAAACCTGGGCATTGGTCACGATATTGGTGTATACATTTATTTCCCACATGGGATATACTCCTGGATTGAAAACTGACTATACATTTAGTTTGTTTACTCTGGCTGGGTTCAGCTCGGTTATAATGACCTATTTCGGGGTAAATTATTATCTTTCAGGATTGCATTCTTATGCAGCAGGCGACCCCGTTCCAGTTCCAAACTTTGTGTATTACACCGTTGCAGTGATCTTCATTGTGGCAGTATGGGCATGGCTCATCGAACGAAAATTCCAGTATCAGCCCGATCGAAAAAGCAGATAATCAGTTTATGAAACTTTGTCTGGCAATAATCTGCCAGACGAAGTTTTTAAAATGTTCTCTTTGAACATTTTGAGTTAAAATGTTGTTTATTTGTGTGTCAATAAAGTAACTATGAAGTACTTCAATACAATAGCTGTTTTTCTTTTTTTGCTAATATCTCCGTATTTGCTGGTTTCTCAGAATTATCGGGAAGTTGCGACAGTTGATTTCAAGACATTTGAACCTTGGTTGAAGAAACAAAATGACACCACCTACGTGATCAATTTCTGGGCTACCTGGTGTGCTCCCTGTGTGAAGGAACTGCCCGACTTTGAGAAAATCAATAAAAAATTTGAAAGTCAAAAATTCAAAATGCTGTTGGTAAGTCTGGATTTTGCGCGTGACAAGGAGAAAAGACTTATTCCGTTTTTAGAAAAAAATCAGTTGAGGGCAGAGGTGGTTTTACTGAGTGCTCCCAATGCCAACGTCTGGATTGACATAGTGGATGAATCCTGGTCAGGTGCAATACCTGCTACATTGATATACAAAAACGATCGAAAGGTGTTCCATGAAGGAGGATACACTTTTGATGAGCTCGATCAAATAATAAGTAAATTAGTAACTAACTAAAATCTCTAATCATGAAACAAATTATTCTATTCTTTTTTCTCGCAGGCTTAACAATTTCTGTTGCTGCACAAGGCTATAAAGTTGGCGACAAAGCCTCAGATTTTAAATTACTCAATGTTGATGGTACAATGGTGTCAATGGCAGATTATACTGAGGCCAAAGGCTTTATTGTAATGTTTACCTGCAACCATTGCCCGTATTCTGTTGCCTATGAAGACCGTAAAATTGAATTGCACAACAAATTTGCTGACTTAGGTTATCCTGTAATAGCGATTAATCCAAATGATACAGTTGTTCAGCCGCAAGACAGCTTTTCAAAAATGCAGGAAAGAGCTAAAGCAAAAGGCTTCCCATACCCATATCTTATCGATGCCAAGCAGACCGTATATAAAGAATATGGCGCTACCCGCACTCCACATGTTTTTGTTCTAAACAAAGAAAATGACGATTTGGTGGTAAGGTATATTGGAGCGATCGATAATAACCATGAAGATGCATCAAGTGCAACTGAAAAATATGTTGAATCAGCAATTGAAGCGCTGATGAATGGAAAAAAGGTTGAGACAGAATTTACCAAAGCAATTGGCTGTACAATCAAGGTGAAAAAATCCTGATAAAATACTTATTGAAGTGTTAAAGCAAACGGAATTCCGTTTGCTTTTTTTGTCTAACCTTTAACTGAATAGCTTGTTTGTATTGTATTCTTTCGTCTAATTTGGCGAAATATTACAATATTTATGAAAAAGCTTTTACTAATTCTGATCATTTTCATGACACTTATTGCTTGCAGCGAAACAAAAAAAAGTAAAGAACGGGAGAATCCTTTTTTTACGGAATATGAAACTCCTTTCGGGATACCTCCTTTTAATGAGATAAAGCATGAGGATTATCTTCCCGCCTTTATCCGGGGTATTGAAGAGCAGATATTTGAGATTAATGCAATAGTTTCAAATACTCAAATTCCTGATTTTGAAAATGTTATTGAAGATTTCGAGAGAAGTGGGAATATTTTGATGAAAGTAAGCAGTGTTTTCTATAATCTTAATGCTTCACTCACCAATGACACAATGCAGGAACTTGCGAGGCAAATTTCACCTCTGTTGTCAAAACACAGTGATGACATCACATTGAACCCTGGATTGTTTAAAAAAGTGGAGGAAATATACCTTCAAAGGGAACATCTCCAATTGTCGCCGGAACAATCCATGCTGCTTGATAAAACATATAAACGATTTATCAGAGGTGGCGCGATGCTTGATTCTGTTCAGCAGGATAAACTCAGAAAAATAAATGAAGAGCTGTCATTGCTTTCGCTTCATTTCGGCGAGAATTTACTTGCTGAAACGAATAAATACAAACTGATCATCACTGATATTGCTGATTTGGATGGAATTCCGGAAGCTTTTCTGATGAGTGCCGCAGAAGCTGCAACCAATGCCGGGCTTTCTTCTTCATGGATGTTTACGCTTCAAAATCCAAGTATAATTCCAGTATTGCAATATGCAAAAAACCGTAATCTACGTGAGCAGATTTTTAAAGCAAACATAAGTAAAGGTGATAACAACGACGAAAATGATAATAAGAAGATTTTGAGTCGCACAGCAGCCTTACGCGTTGAAAGAGCAAAGCTTTTGGGATACGAAAATCATGCAGCATTTGTGTTGGAACAAAATATGGCTAAAGATGCTGAAACGGTTATAAACTTTCTCAACGATCTCATAAGTGACGCTATGCCAATGGCGAAAAAGGAAGCAGAGTTGTTGCAGGAAATGATTTACAGAAGCGGAGAAAACTTCAAATTGCAACCTTGGGACTGGTGGTATTTTGCCGAAATTTTACGAAAAGAAAAGTACGATCTTGACGAGAATCAGTTAAGACCATACTTTAAGCTCGAAAATGTGCGCGACGGTGTTTTCGCTCTGGCCGGAAAGCTTTGGGGTTTGAAATTCATTGAACGCAGTGATTTGCCAAAATATCATCCCGATGTAATGGTTTATGAAGTTACAGAAGAGGATGGGAATTTTATAGGTATTATGATGATGGATTTCTATCCGCGCGAATCCAAACGCGGTGGGGCCTGGATGAGTAGTTTCCGTAAACAGTATTATGTGGATAGTCAAAGAATTAGCCCCATTGTCACAACAAACTTCAATTTTACTGCACCCTCGGCTGATCAGCCTGCTTTACTGAGCTGGGAAGAAGTTGAAACGCTATTTCATGAGTTTGGTCATGCACTTCATGGACTTTTGTCCGACACAAAATATAACAGTCTGAGTGGGACTTCTGTTCCAAGAGATTTTGTAGAATTGCCGTCGCAGATAATGGAAAACTGGGCTTCTGAACCAGATGTACTTGCTTTATATGCTTTTCATTATCAAACAGCCGAACTTATACCTCAGGATTTGGTTCAAAAAATGATAAATAGTGGCACTTTCAATCAGGGATTTGCAATGGCGGAGTTTCTTTCGGCAGCTTTGCTCGACATGGACTGGCATACACTTACAGTGCCTAAAGAGCTCGATGTGGATGCTTTTGAAGCTGAATCAGTAAAAAAGTCCGGACTCATTGATGAAATAGTTTTGCGTTACAGAAGTACCTACTTCAGTCATATTTTCTCAGGCGGATATTCTTCTGGCTACTATAGCTATGTATGGTCCGAAGTACTCGATGCCGATGCTTTTGAAGCTTTTAAAGAAAATGGCCTTTTTGACAAAAATACTGCATCGTTGTTCAGAAAGCACATTCTCGAAAAAGGTGGAACAATCGACCCAATGCAGCTTTATGTTGGTTTCAGAGGCAAAGAGCCTGATCGCTCTGCACTGCTTAGAAAACGTGGACTTAGATAAGTTTGCGAAAAGAATTAAACTAAAAAGCCGGTTTTGATGACCGGCTTTTTATTGCGATATGAGGTTACAAATTTTGGAAATATGACCAATTGCAGTCATCCTTCTGTTTGCAGCAAATACTCAGAAATTTCGAAGTACCGCTCCATAAATCACTGAAATGCTACTTCATAAAAAATATGATTAAGAAATCGGGCAGCTTTTCAATGCTTATTAAATGTCGGATGTAACTGTTTGAAATAGAATTTTTTATAATTCAAACAAAAACAAAGCAGTTATACTTAAAAATCATCGTCATCTTCACCTTCATCGATGGCATCCAGATCGAACTTGAAAAGATCAAGATCTTCTGACTCTTCTTCGTCGTCTATTGGATTGTAGATTGAAGGCTTGCGATCGCGCCTGATTCCAGATTTTTTAACTGGTTTTCTTGAAAATTCATCGTTTTCAGAATGGTCATTAGGACGCATTTTTTTCTTCACCGGTTTCATGGGAAAAGTTTTTCGGATTGAAATTAAATTAAACTGTAATTGATTTGGATTAAAAACTGCATTGAAATTAAATTGAGTTCATAAGAAGGTTATTCAATGCCTGAATTGACAATCAAAGATAAATTGTTAATTCTAAACTTTTTTACGTTCCTGATAAAAGGATTTCTCACACTTGCTTCTGAAACTGTGTTCATTTTATCGTATTTCACTTCTTTATTAACTTGCTGATATATGGCAGATTAAAAATTATGCTGCAATTTTAATACTTTTTTTATTTCGATGTCAATTTATATTGAAAAAAAAATAAAATCATCATTACTATTATTCGTAAATATCATAAAATGAATGATATAGAATTTTCGTATTTTGATAGCATCGCCAAAATTGAAAAGGCATAAATCGTCGTTGATTCCCTGTTTGGCGTCAAAATGTCATGTGGAAAGGTATTTTCGATCTATCTTTGCGTTCATGGATACAGATACAAAAACTCCTTCAGGGAATAAACTCCCAAAACTGCAACGCCTTCATGGTAAAAAGGCTGTGTCTATGCTGTTTTCCTCAGGTACATCATTTTTTCAATATCCCTTTAAAATTGTAACATCGAGCCCGACTGAACCGACTAAAGTTCCACTGCGTTTTATGGTAAGTATTTCCAAACGAAATTTTAAAAACGCAACAGACAGAAACAGAATTAAAAGGCAGGTGCGCGAAGCCTGGAGAACACAAAAGCAACCGCTCGATGAGGTTTTGATTAAACAACAGAAAAATCTGGATGTAGCCTTTATTTTTACATCAAAAAATATTCTTCCATCTTCTGAAATCAACAATAAAATAAAACGTGTTATCGAGCGTTTGAAGCAAGATCATGAGGTTCATCACACGACTTCCGGCTAATTTAATGATACTGCTGATAAGGGTTTATCAATATACCTTGTCACCTTATCTTGGTCAGTCGTGCAGATATACGCCTACATGTTCTGCCTATGGTGTTGAAGCTATCAAAAAACATGGTGCTTTAAAAGGTGGTTATCTTGCAATAAAAAGAATAATTTCCTGCAATCCATGGGGCGGAAGTGGACATGATCCGGTACCATAAAAATTAAATAGATTTATGAAAAGAATTTACGTTTTCCTTTTTGCCATAACCCTTGCTTTAGCACCGGTAATTACTACATTTACCCAAAATCAGAACAATTTTGAAATTTCAAAGAATCTGGATATCTACAACAGTCTTTTCAGAGAGTTAAACCTCAATTATGTAGATGAAATAAGCCCGTCTCAACTGAATGAAACTGCTATCAACGCAATGCTTGAAAAGCTTGATCCTTATACGGTTTATATTCCGGAATCGCAGATTGAAGACATGCGCCTGATGACAACCGGCGAGTATGGCGGAATTGGTTCTTTGATTCAACAAATTGGTGAGTTTGTTTTTATTTCGGAACCTTACGAAGGTTTTCCTGCTCAAAAAGCCGGTCTTATTCCTGGTGATTACATCATTGAAATTAATGGCTTAGATGCCAAAGGCAAAAGTTCATCTGAAATCAGTGAACTGCTGAAGGGCAACCCTGGTTCAACAGTCAGATTAAAAATTAAGAGAGAGGGTGTTGATGAACCTATGGTGAAGGATCTCATCAGGGAGAAAATTAAGATCGACAACATTCCGTATCATACAGTTTTTGAGAATGGTATTGGCTATCTCAGACTTTCTGGTTTTACCCAAAAGGCTGCTTCAGAATTGAAAGATGTTTTTGTGCAGATGAAAGAAAAACATCAGCTCAATGGACTCATCATTGACTTGCGTGGCAATGGTGGCGGCTTGCTCAATGAGGCTGTCGATATCGCAAATTTATTTGTTGAACGCGGCGAACTTATTGTTTCGACAAGAGGCAAATCACCCGATCGTACTACAATACACAGAACGCGTCAGGCACCCTTGGATCTGGATATTCCACTGGTGATTCTGGTTAATGAAACAAGCGCGTCAGCCAGTGAAATTGTTGCAGGAGCCATGCAAGACCTTGACAGAGGGCTCGTTGTCGGACAAAAAACCTTTGGAAAAGGCCTTGTTCAAAATGTTGTTCCGCTTACTTACAACACGCAGCTCAAAATTACTGTCGCAAAATACTATATTCCTAGTGGAAGATGTATTCAGGAAATCGACTATGCCCACAAAGATGAAAATGGTGGAAAAACACCCGATTTACTTATATCGACATTCAGAACCCGAAAAGGTCGGGTTGTTTACGATAATGGCGGCATTACGCCGGATGTAATGCTCGATCCGCTTGAATTTAGTCCGGTGAGCGCCAATCTGTATGCCAGAAGTTATATCTTCAGATTTGCCAATCATTTCGCACGTAAGAATCCAACAATAGCACCTGCCGAAGAATTTGATATCACTGAGGATATTTACAGCGAATTCTTAGCTTTTATTAAAGAAAAAGACTTTTCATATACTACCGAAAGTGAGAAAATGATCAAAGAGATGATTCGGATTGCTGAAGAAGAATCTTATCTGCAAGCAGTAAAAGAGCATCTTGAATCGCTTGAAAATCAATTGAAATCAATAAAAGAGAACGATTTTCAAACCCATCGCAGAGAAATAGAACAACTACTCAGGGTAGAAATTGTTTCACGCTATTATCATCAGAAAGGCAAAATAGTTTCTGCAATGAAGGACGATCCTGAACTGAAAGAAGCAATCAAATTGCTTTCTGACAAAAAAACATACATGGAGACTCTTGAGAAGGGTAGAATTTAACTTCAACTAGTAAAAGACAGGTTTGTCATGCCAGCCAAAGAAAATCGCATTGATGCCTACTTTTATGTTCTTGTACTGCTTGCTGTGAGCATACCCTTATCGAAGTTTACAATGAGTGTATCCCAGATTTTTCTGGTGATAATCTGGCTTACTGATGGAATACATTCAATCAAATTCAGGACTTTTTATGCCGATTCGTCTTTCTTTTCAGGATTTGTTCGTTCCTCATTTGCCATTGTTCGCTTTCTAGCAGAAAACTTCAAAAGAAAGTTGCTTTTGTTTTTAAACAATAAGGTGGCTTTAGTGATAGCATCCTTGTTTTTATTGCATATTATCGGCTTGGTTCATACCGAAGATTTCAATTATGCTTTTAAAGATCTGCGCACAAAACTGCCAATATTTCTCTTGCCACTCATCATGAGTTCCATGCCTTCTATAAGTAGGAAAAAGTCAGAAATCTTACTTATTTTCTTTATTCTGGCTGTTTTTTCCGGCACTATGTTCGGTTTAGATGCATATCTCAGAAAAGAATTTTCAGACATACGCGAAATTTCTGTTTTCATCAGCTCTGTCAGGTTCAGCCTGTCAATTGTCTTTTCAATTTTTCTTTTGTTGTTTTTTTTGTTTCGCGGTCATCAATTGAAATGGTGGTTGAAAATCATTCTTGCATTGACAATAGTTTGGTTTGTTGCTTTTTTGATGATTTTGGAGTCAGCCATAGGCCTTATAAGCCTTGTAATAATTATGTCCGGAATTGCACTGATGAAGGCAATTCATATTAAGCAACTCAGGCTGAGATATCTTTTGCTTTTTCTTTTCGCAGCCCTGCCATCTTTAACAGTTTTATACATCAGTGACATTGTAAAGGATTTTTCACTTGCTGAACCGGTAAATATTTCCCAGCTTGAAACACATTCGGCTTTGGGTAATTTTTATAGGCATGATACAATACATTTTGGTATTGAGGACGGCAAATATGTAGGATTGTATATGGCTGAAGAGGAGCTGGCAGCAGCCTGGAACAGCAGAAGTGAATATGATTTTTTGGGCTATGATGATGCAGGTCAACTGATTCAATATACAATTATAAGATACTTTACTTCCATTGGCTTGCGTAAGGATGCTTCAGGTGTAGCGCAACTTTCTGAATCAGATATCAGACATATAGAAAGGGGTATTGCCAACATTAATTACGTGAAGAAGCCAAGTGTCAGGACTCGTGTATCTAAAATACTGATGGGTTACCAGCAGTTTGCTGACCTGAATGATCCCAATGGAAGCTCTGTGATGCAAAGGATTGAATACACAAAAGCTTCAATTATTCTTATCAATGAGAACTTTTGGACAGGTGTAGGTACAGGGGATTTGCCACAGAAATTTGCTGAAACCTATGAGCGCATGCAAACTCCGCTAAAAATGAAATGGCGCTGGAGGTCACATAATCAATACCTTTCGATTTTTATAGCTTTTGGTGTATTTGGATTTATTTGGTTCCTCTTTACCCTTTTTTATCCTTTGATTGCCTTCAGAAAATATAGAAATTATCATTATCTGGTATTTTTTGCGCTTATGCTGCTTTCAATGATAACCGAAGATACCATAGAGTCGCAGGTGGGCGTGACTTTATTTGCATTTTTTAATGCTTTTTTTCTTTTTGCCTGGCATGAGAACAGCGAAAAAACTCAATAGTGCATTTGCTTAGTTACTAAGTCATTAGCTATCTGATTTCATCTTGGGTTTATCTGTTGTAGAAGATTTGGGGTTTTGATTATTTTTAGCTTTTAATAATTCAACCCGAAGCCTTCAGATTTTTCAAGCATTAACAACTACAAGGTATTCCTGTTTATTCATGCGATTTGAAAAGAATAATCCTTATTTTTGTAGCCCTTATTTTTTTACATGAAAAAAGAACTTTTTTCGCTTGAGATAACCTATTACGATTCTGAAAACGAATTGAACCCTAAAGATTTTCAACTCCTGCAGCAGGCGCATTTAGCCTCACAAAAGGCATATGCACCCTACAGTCGTTTTAGAGTAGGTGCTGCGGTGCGTTTAGCAAACGGTGAAATCGTTCAGGGAAACAATCAGGAAAATGCAGCATACCCATCCGGCCTCTGCGCCGAAAGGGTGGCGCTTTTTTATGCACACGCTACATGGCCTGATGTTGCAGTCGAAGCAATTGCTGTAACCGTTCGCAGCGAAAGAACCATCATTAACGAACCTTTGACTCCATGTGGTTCTTGCAGGCAGGTGATGGCTGAGTATGAGAAAAAATCAAATCAGAAAATGCGTGTTATTATGCAAGGCGAAACTGGGCCGGTGATGGTGGCTGAGAGCATGAATGTATTGCTTCCTTTTTCTTTTGTTGATGATTATCTATTGAAATATAAACCTGAGTGATGATTAAAAAAATATTGTTTTTCCTGATTGCATTGATTGTTTTCACCGCTTTCAAAAGTGATAAACCGGCCTATATTTTGTTCAATCAAAAAGGGAAAGCCGTCAAATATCAACGGATGCTAGAAGCCTCCCAAAAGGCAGACATAGTTTTTTTTGGTGAACTGCACAACAATCCAATCAGCCATTGGCTTCAGTATGAGCTAACAAAAGATTTGCACGCTGCTTTGAATGGTCAGATTATTTTGGGTGCTGAAATGTTTGAAGCGGACAATCAGGCTGCTCTTTCTGAATATCTCAATGAAGTAATTTCAAAAGACAGTCTGAAGAAATCTGCTCGGCTTTGGCCAAATTATAAAACTGATATTGAACCACTTGTTGAGTTTGCACGTGAGAATAAACTTCCATTTGTTGCAACAAATATCCCCAGACGTTATGCCTCAATGGTGTTCAGACATGGTTTTGAATCACTTGATACTTTAAGCATGGAAGTGAAAGAATTCATTGCACCTCTTCCTATTGCTTACGATCCTGAATTGCCTGGCTATAAAAGTATGTTGACTATGATGGGTGAATCAGTGCATGGCAGATCACCCGAAAATTTCCCAAAAGCTCAAGCAGTGAAAGATGCTACAATGGCCTGGTTTATCCATTCAAATATGGAGTCAGGAAAAACCTTTATCCATTATAACGGTGCCTACCACAGCGACAATTTCGAAGGAATTTTGTGGTATCTTCAATTGCTTCGTCCGGATGTAAAGATTGTTACTGTTTCAACTGTTGAAACAGATCAACCTATCGCTGTCCCGGCCGAAAAGAAGGGAGTAGCCAATTTTATTGTTGCGGTTCCATTGACAATGACAAAGACACATTAGTACAGGATATCTGATAAAACAAAAAAAAGACAGCTCACTGCTGTCTTTTTTTTTGCAAAGAACAAATCTTATAAACCTTCCAGCACTGTAGTCCAGCCATGCTTATCTTCAATTTCGCCTTCTTGAATAGCTTTCAAGGTTTTGTAAATTTTTGTTGAAACAGGTCCGGCAACCTCCCCATATTCGTATACTTTTTTGGTTTCGCGATCAACTATCTTTTTTATGGGGGAGATAATTGCTGCAGTTCCGCAAGCACCAACTTCTTCAAATGTATCAAGCTCTTCGAGAGGAACAGGTCTGCGTTCAACCGTCAGACCAAGGTCTGTAGCAATTACTTCAATGCTCTTGTTCGTAATTGACGGAAGGATTGTGCATGATTTAGGTGTAACGTAGGTGTTGTTTTTTATACCAAAGAAGTTGGCAGGACCAGCTTCATCAATGTATTTTTTTTCTTTCGCATCCAGAAAGAGTACCGAGGCATAGCCATCGGCATGGGCACGGTCAGCGGGTCGCAAACTGGCAGCGTAATTGCCGCCAACTTTGATGTGGCCTGTACCCAGCGGTGCAGCACGGTCGTAATCATGCACCAACTCAACCGAAACCGGACTGAATCCTTCTTTGAAATAAGGCCCGACCGGTGTAACAAATACAATGAACATATACTCTTTTGCTGGTTTAACACCTACTTGTGGTCCGGAGCCAAACAATAGTGGTCTTATATATAAAGATGATCCTGTTCCATACGGAGGGATGAAACGGGCGTTTAAACGAACAGCTTTGTCAATGGCAGCAAAAAACATTTCGTCCGGCACTTTTTCCATCATGATGCCTGAGGCTGACATTCGCATCCGTTTTGCATTGTCTTCCCACCTGAAAAGACGCACTTTTCCATCTTTTCCCCTGTATGCTTTCATGCCTTCGAAAGCCTCCTGTCCATAGTGCAAAGCGGTTGCAGCCATATGAATGCTGATATATTCAGAAGAACTGACTTCGAGTTCGCCCCAGCTGCCATTCCTGTTAAAACAACGTATGTTGTAGTCAGTCGGATAATAGCCGAAAGGCAGATTTTTCCAATCAATATTTTCCATAACTTTTTAATTAAAGTGATTATAATTTTATGGAGCTAAGGTAAAGAATAATTGTAAGATGGCATAATTTTGTTGTTAATTCATAAACAATTCAAATAGTAGCCTGTCATTATCTGAATTCTGACTTATTGATTATCAGAATTATATTCTCTTGCCAACGATGAGGATGAGTTTTTTTGCAATAAAAACTCTTGTTATTTTGCGGTATTCTTAATCAAAAGAACCAATATCAAAGCAACAGAAAAACCCATGAGGCTAATACTGCAAACAATAATGCCGGTAATAAATTCAGAATTTTTATACTTGTTACTTTAAGGATATTTAAACCCAAACCTACAAGTAAAACACCTCCGGTAGCAGAAATGCTGCTCACCATGAGTTCAGGCATGAAACTGCCGAAATGGGAAGCCAGCACTGTGAGTCCTGCCTGATATAAAAACAGCGGAACAATTGAAAACATTACACCTATGCCTAATCCGGAAGCAAGTGCAATAGAACTGATGCCGTCCATCAACGATTTAATGTAGTAAAGCTCTGGTTTTCCGCCAAGTCCTTCTTCGATGGCTCCAAGAATGGTCATTGAACCCATGCAAAAGAGCAGAAATGCTGTCAATAATCCTTCATTAAAACCTTTGCCTTTAGTTTTGAAAAGCTTTCCAATACGGGTGGCAAGATGGTCGAAGAATTGCTCAAGATTCATCAGTTCGCCAATAACGCCGCCAACAATAAGACTCAAAATCACTATTATCCATTCCTCTGCTTTAAGCGCCATCACCATTCCAAGCACAATCGTAAACAATCCAATGCCCTGAAAAATAATATCGGAGAAACGCTTTGGCAGTCGGGCATGAAAAAGTAGTCCAATCAAGCTGCCGACAAATACAGCAAGCACGTTTACAAGTGTTCCGGTGATGATCATCTTATGTTTATTTCTTAAAAAGTGTGTAGCTAATTCTTTATTGACATGTTCCTGAAGACGCTCTGCTGAGAATCTTCGCTTGATGAAGCTGCCAAAATTCTAAATAAAACTTCAAAGTATGACATAATCTGTTGAAAAAAATACTTATCGACTGCTATTGCCACTCTTTGAATCAGGCGAAAAACAGTTAAGGTGCATTTCACTTCGAGCAACTTCCATTGCATCCTTCAACTTCCCGAAACCAAATTTTGATTAATTTTGCAGCCCAAAAACAACAAGGGCATACAATTGTTACTTAATCAGTAGATTACAAATTCACTTAGGCTGCAATGCAAAACGATAATATTCACGAAATAATTTCAATAAGGCACCTTACAGATGCCGCCTATATTATTCAGATGACAAGACGTGGCCTCAAATTCAGGGCAGGCCAGCATATTCTCCTTGGAAAGGCCGGAAGCATTCACAACCGTGAATATTCTGTTTACAGCGGTGAAAACGACACCTTTTTTGAAGTGCTGATAAAGGAAGTTGACGATGGTATGGTGAGTAAACAACTTAAGAAACTGCAGCCCGGAGATAAAGTTCAGATTGAAGGTCCTCTTGGGTTTTTTACAATAGCACCTGAACTGATTGACAATGGGAAGTTTCTTTTTGTTGCAACCGGAACCGGCATTGCTCCATTTCATAGTTTTTCGAAGAGTTATCCTGAAATTGATTTTCTTTTGCTGCATGGCGTTCGAAATGCCAACGAATCTTACGAGAAAAACCATTATCCAAAAGAGAGACATATTCTTTGTACTTCTGGTGACAAAAAGGGCGATTTTAAAGGTCGTGTCACAGAATACATTATGAAAAATCCGGTGAGCCCTGATACGCATTGTTATCTTTGCGGAAACTTCAATATGATACATGAAGTGTTTGACCTGCTTGAACAACAAGGCGTACCGCCTGAGCAAGTGCATGCAGAAGTCTACTTTTAACCAAAACTCAAACACTTCATATTCAACTAAATAATCACTAAAATCACATGAAATACCATTTAATATCACTCGGCTGCCAAATGAATCTCTCCGACACGGAACGTGTTAGGACGGTTATGCACAGCATGGGTTTAAGCGAAACAGAAAGAGAAGAAGAAGCATCCATCCTGGGAATTATTGCTTGTTCTGTGCGGCAAAAAGCCATCGACAAGGTGTATTCCCGCATCTATAAATGGAATAAGATGAAGAACAGAAAAAGCCTGCTAACCTTCGTCTCAGGCTGTTTGCTTCCTTCGGATAAGGACAGGTTTCTGAAGCTTTTTGACCTGGTTTTTACCATGAGTGAGTTAACCGAATTGCCCACAATGATAAGTCAGTATGGTATTGTAAGTCCTGCTGGTTTGCAACATCTTGAAAGTGAAAGAGAAACACTTTTACCAAAAGAAATGCCTGTCAATGAAAAGACAGATTCATTGCTTAAACCTGTTATTAGTGACAAAAATATTACGAGCGGACTGAAACTTAATCCAGCTATTGGAATAGATGGTTTCTGGCATGTTGAACCAACTTACACTTCTGCTTTCGAGGCATTCATACCTATTCAGAACGGATGTGACAAATTCTGCACTTTCTGCGCAGTACCCTACACACGCGGTAGAGAGGTGTCACGACCTTCCGGTGAAATACTGGAAGAATTACAAAATCTGGTTGAAAAAGGCTTTAAATCCATTACCTTACTTGGCCAAAACGTTAACTCATATGGGTTAGATAAAAAAGGTGAAGAGATTGGTTTTCCTGAACTGCTGAGAAAAATTGGTGAGTTTGGTTTGCAATCCGGCAAAGAATTCTGGCTTTATTTTACTTCACCACATCCGCGTGATATGACTGATGAAGTGATTGAAGTGATTGCACAGTATCCTGTTTTGGCAAAACAAATTCATTTGCCTGTGCAATCAGGTGATGATGGTGTTTTGCTTCGGATGAACCGCAAGCATTCAATGGACAAGTACCGGCATATTGTGCAAACAATAAGAAGACTCTTACCGCAAGCAACCCTTTTTACTGACATTATTGTTGGCTTTACAGGCGAATCAGATGAGCAGTTTGAAAATACACGTAAGGCAATGGAGGAGTTTAAATACAATATGGCTTATATCGCGCAATACAGTGTAAGACCGGGTGCTGCAAGCTCCCGCTGGGCAGATGATATACCGAAAGAGGTGAAGAAAGAACGGCTTCATGTGTTGACGCAAGAGTTAATGAAGTACGCTCATTTATATAATATGGAGTTGGTTGGAAAAACATTTCGTGTCTTGGTGCGGGGTCGTGATCGTAAGAACGGATACCTTTCAGCACTTACAGAAGGAAAACTGGTGATCCGCTTTGCTTCCGAAAAAGAAGAATTGGTAGGAGAATTTGTGGATGTAAAGATAATTTCAGCTTCGCCGCTATCTCTTGAAGCTGCCATTATTGAAGTTCCAATTTTACAAACAGTTTGAACTTAATGAAGAAAATTGCATTCAAAACCTTAGGCTGCCGTTTGAATCAATATGAAACTGACGCACTTGCATCACGCTTTCATACAGGCAGTTACCAAATCGTTGACTTCAATGATGAAGCAGATATTTACATCGTAAATACTTGCACTGTAACCAATCAAAGTGATCAGAAATCGAGGCAAACAATAAGTCAGGCAAGGAAAAAAAAGGAAGATGCGCTTGTTGTTGTAACGGGCTGTATGGCCAATAACTACAAGGAGTCGCTTCTCGAGTCAAAAGCAATTGATTTTGTTGTTGACAATGAAAGAAAGGCTTCCATTTATAGCATTGTTGAGAAACATTTCAGAGGAGAAGTGGCTGATCCGGAGGGTTTTGATAAAGATGTTTTCAGCTATGAAGCTGCCTACAAAACATTTCATACGCGAAGTATGATCAAAATTCAGGATGGCTGTGACAATTATTGTACATTCTGCATTATTCCCAAAGTGAGGGGCAGAGCTACAAGCAGACCTGCTGAAGAAATTTATGACAACATCCGTGAAGTTATTCAATATGGTTTCAAAGAAGTTGTCCTGACGGGCGTAAATATTGGCCGATATGAAGATGGCGCTACAGACTTCGAAAAGCTTGTTGAAACCATTTTAGAAATCCCGGGCGATTTTCGCTTGCGGATTTCATCAATTGAACCTGATGGATTTACACATCGTTTTTTTGAGCTTTTTGCCCATCCGAAATTAACGCCCCATCTGCATCTTTGCCTCCAAAGTGGTTCGGAATCTGTGCTTCTGAAAATGCGTCGTATGTATACAGCGAAACAATTTCGACAAATGGCGGAAAAACTACGTAGCATGTATCCTGATTTCAATCTTACAACTGATATCATTGTTGGGTTTCCGGCTGAAAGCGAGGCTGAGTTTGAGCAATCTGTCACAATGGCTAAAGAGTTGTCATTTAGTCATATACATACTTTTAAATATTCAGTTCGAAGCGGAACTAGGGCAGAACGAATGGAAGAGCAGATTGGTGAAAAGATAAAAAACCAGCGCAGTGAAGTGATCAGAAAAATATCGGAAGAGAACAAAAGGAACTATTATAAAAGTATGATTGGAAAACAGCAACGGATGCTCGTTGAACGAATTGGTGGAGATGGCGTTGCAAGAGGCTATGGAGAAAACTATATTCCGATAAGATTAAAAGCCGCCGGGCTTGAAAAAAATCAGTTTGTTGACGTTGAAATCACCGGACTTCATGAAGCAAAGGAGCTTGAAGTTACTGCTAAAGTAATTTGATTACAATAAAATTGATTGCTTTGAGGAATGCTGCGCTGTAAAAAAGATGATTCAGCTAGTATTTTTGAAATCCATGAAACTTAAAAATGTTTAATAAATCTTAATAAATATTAAACATATAGTTTGCAATAAAAAAATCATGTTGGATTATATTCACTTAGATTTTCCATCAGTTTTTTTCGGCTGTAAAAAATCCGGCTTTTTACTGTTCCAATAGTTAGCTTCAAATCGTCAGCTATTTCTTTGTATTTATAGCCTTCATTATACATATCGAAAGCTTTGCGAAAGTCTTTATCGAGCGCTTCTATTCCGGCAGTAAGTTCTTTCGTTGCGATGACTGATAATGGGTTATATGCAGTGTCTTCAGCTCCTGAATTTATATGATACAGATTATCAGTTTGATCGATGAAGGTTTTGGATTTCTTATTTCGGCGGTAGTTGTTGATGAAGATGTTTTTCATGATGGTGTAAACCCAGGCTTTGAAATTATTTTGGTTTACATATTTTTCACGGTAAACAAGTGCTTTCAAAAATGTTTCCTGCAACAAGTCCTTTGCATCGTCTTCGTTACCTGTAAGCTGCTTTGCGAAAACCTCCAGATATTTTTGCATTCCCGTTAGGTTATAATTGAATTCAATTGCAGTCATTTTTAAAATTGTTTAATGTTTAATAGTACAAAATTAAACAAATTATTTTTTTTGTCAAGTCTTTTTTTTGAAAAGTTGAACAAACTTTCAACAGAGAAATTTATCTGACTGGAATAGAGTTTGTTGGGGATTAAATATTTCTCCATAATAGCATCCCTGAATTTCTTTGGCGAGTCATTTTTTTTATTTTATCACGGTACTTGACATTTCATGGTAGATGATATTATCTTTGCACAATAATACATAAAGTGTGCAAACATGCATTCCCTATGAACACAAAAGACCTTATTCTTGAAGAAGCACGCAAAGTGTTTGAACGTTTTGGCTTCAACAAAACTTCTATGGCCGATATTGCCACTGCAGCCCGTAAAGGCCGGCGCACTATTTATACTTACTTTACCAGCAAGGAAGAGGTTTTCAGGGCTGTGATCGATACCGAAGTAAGCAAGCTAGCCGAAATACTGCAGCAAATAATCGCTCAGCCGCTGCCACCTAAAGATAAATTCAGACTTTATATCCTGACTCGCATGAATGCGGTTAAAACCCTCACAACCTACTATGATGCTTTACGGGAGGATTTTATGAACAATCTTGGTATGATTGAAGATTTACGCCAACAATATGATGAATTGGAAGCAAGAATGATTAAAGCCATTCTTGATGAAGGCGTGGAAAAAAGTCAGTTTCGAATTGCTGATACAGATGTTGTGGCCCGTGCGATTGTATTTGCAACAAAGGGATTTGAATTGCCAATGTACAGAGGTGATAAAAATTATGACCATAATAAGTTGATTGAACCTTTGATAAATGTCTTGTTTCATGGTATTTCAAAAGAAAAAGAACACAAATAGTTTTACTTTTATGGAAAAGCTGACTGCATTTATTCTGCGCATTCGATATCTGACTATCGTTATAGTGCTGTTATTGACCGTTTTATTTGGCTATAAAATAAAGGATCT
>JAGXRB010000317.1 GCA_018336075.1 Bacteroidota bacterium | reverse complement strand
GCTGATTTATAGGTCAGTTACCCGGAAAGAAAGGCCTCGTATCCGATTTCTGTTCGTCACATCAAAGTTTTGTCTAGGGCTTCCTTCAGATTCACAATCGCTCGTGACACCCTTGCCTTCGACTATGGAATTCCCGTCATCAGGGCTCCCTTGGGACTTGTGGGTTAACCCTCGCACCCTTTAGGTTTACTACATGCCCGGCACACTAAATATAACCGGTGCGCTGCACCTTTTTCAGTTTTCTTAAAAGCGAAAATCATTAGGTAAGTGTTAGGATATTCATGTTAAATTTCCCCTCTTATCCTGCATAGGGTTTCCTGGTGGATTTCTATGCGTGAGTATAAAATCGTCTTATTTGTTTCTGCCATACCCTTCATAGCAGCTAGCGGCAATTCACCTGCACCCTCAAAGCCATCCATTGCCGCTATTATACGAATAGCCTGCTCCTATAATCAGCTCGTGCTTTTTAAATTTTTCGCTATCAACCAATTTAAGGGGTTTAAACAGCAGGAGTAAACTGATCGAGCCGATATTCTCTCCATATTCATTTTCTTGTCTAGGCTGCAAATACGTTCCCTATTGCTTCAATTTTCAATTGGTTTTACACTGGCAAGCAGCGTTTCAAGCTTAATCATTTCATCTTCATTAATTTAAACACTTCACTCCAGCTTGGTTCTTTTCCTGTCAGCAAAATTGATACCCTGAAAATTTTTGCAGCAATTCTGCGAAGAAAATAAAAAGTCAGAACCAATATCAAAAATGAACCTGTCAATTGCCAGATTCCGACCTCAGTAATTGCCCAGCGCATCGGCATTGAGGTTGCAGAAGTTAATGGGAACCATGACAGAAATATTGTTAAGCCACTATCCGGATCGCGTGTTACTAAAAAAGAGGCTATTACAAAGATCAGTGGCAACATCATCAGCGAACTTTTACCCGAATTATTGGGGTCAGTTATTACTGAAGCAATGGCCGCAAGTATAGCATTCCAGATTAACACACCAATTAAAGCAAAGGGCAAATACAAAGCAATTGAAGGTAAATGCAGGAAATTTAGTATTCCGGTTACAGGTAATCCAGTGAACTGAAAATAGAGAACTCCACCAATAATACTTAACAATGAATAAGTTAACATTGATGATAAGCCTGTCAAAGTAATTCCCAATATCTTCCCGTCCATCCATATCTGCGGACTTATGGCAGAAACAATCTGCTCGGTTATTTTTAACTGTTTCTCACCTGTAATTGCAGTAAATTGATAGGCAAAACTAAGAAAAACAGCCATAATCATTAAGCCGGCAAAAAAAAATGCAAGTATAATCCTGTTCCTTGAATTGTCTGATAGTACAAAGGATTCTTCTATTGTAGCAGGCGATAATACAGATGCTAACTGTCCGGCACTTATTCCCAGTTTTTGCAGTTCCATTTGCTTGTGATAATCATCCAAATAGCTTTTCAGTTTCTTGATATCCCTGTTGTTTTTGTAAGCATACAAACCTATTGCACCTTCCTTTCTATCAAGTAAAACCTTGTTTTTGTCAACCTTTAATTCCTTGATAAAATCGTCTTTCCGGTCAGATGGTAGTTGCTGAACGATGAAACCATCTTTTAAGATTTCTGTTAAGCTGCCGTTTGTATCATTATGAACATATACTTCAATTTCAGGACTTTTCTCGGAAAAGGCATATTTACTTGCCGTATAAAAAACAGCCGAAATAATCAGCATAATTATTATTCCGATTGCTTCATTTTTTGGTTTAAAAAAGCGGCTGAATTCCCAGCTGGTTACTGTTATTAATTGCTTTATGTAATTCATAATCAATGACTTTTTACTAGGTGGAGAAAAATATCGTGTAAATCAGGTTTATGACTGGAAATATCAAAAACACCCTCCAATTTTGCCAAATCAGATAATACACTTTTCATGTCATAGTTCTGTTTGATCGTTAGTTTTACCTTAATATTATCAATAATTTCCACATTTTCTGCCCCGGCAAAACGCCTTAACAAATCTTCGTTCAAGCCTGATTTATAATGTAGTTCTATAATTTGTTTGTTGCCATATGAGTCAAATATTCCAGCCAGGTTTCCGTTGTACAATTCTTCTCCTTTATTGATCAGAAATATTTTATGGGCAACTTTCTCAACCAATTGCATTTGGTGAGCACTTAAAATAATTGTCGTTCCCTGATTATTTATTTCTTTGATAAAATCGATAAACATTTCCTGATTTAAGGGGTCTAAGCCCGAAAATGGTTCATCGAGGATCGCAAAAGCAGGCTTATGAAGAATAGAAGCCACAAATTGAATCTTTTGCTGATTCCCCTTTGAAAGCACTTGTAGCTTTTCTTTGGCCCTGTCTGCAAGTTCAAGTCTTTCCAGCCATTTCATTGCAGCTTTTTTCGCTTCATTCTTATCCATCCCCCTGATTGAGGCAAGATAGACCAATGATTTCAAAATTGGAATATCAAGATAAAGCCCTCTTTCTTCGGGAAGATATCCAATCAGACCGGCTTTGGGCATTTGATTGGAAATCCCATCCAAATTCCACGTTATCTGACCATCATCAGGTTTAATGATGTCGAGCAAAATTCTCAATGTTGTTGTTTTACCAGCTCCATTAGGACCTAGAAAAGCAAATATGTCTCCATGATTAACTGAAAATGAGACATTGTTTACAGCTTTAACATTAGAAAAACTTTTGCTTATTGATGTTACTTTTAGAACTGTGTTTTGCATATTATCAATCATGTTTTTGTTTTCTCAGCATGAACAGTAGCGTTTTGGCGTATTTTATTCATTTGTCAGTTTTTCTCAAAATCTCAATCCTACAGTAATAGGAAGCAAGGCGGATTGTTGTGTAAATAAAACGCCTGATTTCAAATATAAGCTGAATTCCTTAGATAGTTTGTAATTCAATCCTAAACCAAATTCAGCAAGTTTTGTTCCTGTTCCTCCATCATATTGATTCCAAATATGGTCATATCCTATTTTAAAGTTCAATATCGGTGTAATTCTGGTTTTCAATGGTAGGTATTCAAAGTCTGCGAAAACCGAAATCCCATTAATGCCTTCAAAATTCATGTAGCCGAGTCCTAAACCAGCAAACAATTTCTTGTTAGGGTTAGAAAGGCCATTAATTGAATTGATGTAGATGCCATTATTGTTCAGATAATATCCTTTCCATCCGGGTCCTGGATCTACTCGAATTGGGTGGTACGCAAAATGCATGTATCCAAATTCAATTTTTCCGGCGTAACTATACTGTGCTTTTGTAGCAGAGGAAATTAAAAGCAGCAAGAGGGTGGTTGTAAATATGTGCTTCATGTTAAATTATTGGAATTGTTTTTCATTCTGTCACGTAACAATTGTATTTCCGCGCCATAGCGTATATTTTCCACTTTGATTCATTGGTTGATCTGTAGCGTACAATTAAAATTTCCGCGATAAATTTAGTGAAATTGTAAATGACCAAACCACCCAATGGATTTTTTAATTTTTCAAAATCCCTTTTTTAAAAATGTGTGTAAAGTCAACGGATTTTCGATGTTCACGACAGGCTGCCCCTCAACATCTTGCTTATTGCTACCAGAACTTTTTTATATTTCCGTATTCTTTTTGTTCAGAATTTGCAGGTCATTCTTTTGTCAATTGTTTTAAACGACCCAAATAGGACTGCCAATAGTTTCTCTTTGTAGCATCATTAAGGAAAGAAGCAGCGATCATTTTGTCTACGGGTATTGATTTTGATAACATCATTTCCATCACATTATTAAAAATCTTTTTACTTACTCCCGCATGCTCTGCAAGTTTGGCAAATTGTGCACTTACTTTCCCTTGAGCCAAATTTTTCGGTAATAGCCCGTCATCCAGCGCAAAATCCTTATCATCTACATGGATATGGCTGTTCAGGAGGTCATAAGCGGGACTTAATCTATAATCTCCCATTGGTGTTTCAAGTATAGAAAAGTTCTTAAAGTGCGCATCACCATTTGAAAACAGATAGTTGAAAACAAGTATTTTCAAGAGTTTTGGCGCTTCTAATTTATATGTAGACAAATGAGTCTGCATCACTTGAAATAAATCTAAGTAATTTCCCAGATACTTATAATGCTCCCCATGAGTTTGCGGTGTTCTTCCGGCCAAAGATGCAAAATCATCCTGAGCACGTTTTGTGCCGTCTTCATTTACATCAAAACGCCTGGTGATATAGGCAGGAGCGCCATTTTTGAAGAATATCAAAGCATTCTCTGCAGTTTCTATTCCGTAGAGCTGACGGGCAATTTGCATCGTTAAATGTTCATTGGCAGGCATTTGGTCCGGCTTTTTACCAGCACCCGGAATTGGTTTCAGAATATATGTACCACGCTCACCTTCATTGATTAGTCTCAATTTGTTTTTTTCAAGTATGACAGAAAATTTTTCCTGAACTCCTGAAATGGACATAATTGTTCGGTTTTGTTCAAAAAGCTCATCTGTCTCAGGATTGGATGATGGTGAGTCATAGGGCAAAACATGATAAACAGATTTACCTTGAAAGACCCGCTTCAGACATGTTCTGCTATAAGTGCTAAAACCTTCAGCCAAAGTACCTGGACAATTATTAATTGATAATTGATAATTGACAATTGATAATCGTTGCTTTATATTATCTTTCATAAAATCCTCATTGTTAATTGTCAATTGTCAATTATTTTTACTTGATTTAATAATTGAAATAAGTAACCGTAATAATTCAGTAATTTCATTGAAAAGTGTTTCGAAATCATTATCATTCAAATAAGCAGATTGTTGAAGCAGCTCTATCCAATACTCTGTTTCGTTCGCTTCTTTTAACGCAATAGATAGCTTATGAATAAAATCTGCTTTACTTTCTGCATGTTCAGCTTCTCTTACCAAAGCCCCAATTGCAGTGCCTGAACGCAGTAGCTGTTTGGATAGAACATATTCCTTTTTCGATTCAGTCAAAAACTGATACAGTTTCACAATCCTTAGCGCAAATGCAAAACTCTTATTCTTCACAACATTCTCCTTCATAAATTATCCAATTTCAATTATCCATTTTAACAACTCTAACTGCGCCTATGCTGTCATTTTTTGCAGTGGTCATCAGCAAACCAAAATAATCCTCTTTGTCAATTCTATTCAGTTTACATACCACTTGCTTATTTGAGCCCTCAGGTAGCATATTATAAAAAAAAGGGAATAAATGTTCTGAATGAAACTGCTGTTCATTTTTAGGTAAAGTAAGACTTATACCTGGCTTGTCTTTGTCGGCCAACCAAACATCATAGTAGCGGAATGTATATGAACCATCATCATGTTGGGTTATTACTCCCGCTTCCTCATCTTTGAATAACACTTTTGCTTCTCTCATTTGTCAGTTGATAGGTTTTTGAGTTTCAGACTAATTTCCATTCCAAGTACATCGGCAATCTTTTGTAAAGTCAAAAGTGTTGGATTTCCTTTTCCGCTTTCAAATTGCTTTAAGGTTCTTAGACCAACGCCAGATAATTCTGCTAAGGTTTCCTGTGTTACCTGCAATACTTCCCTTCGCTTTTTTATTGTCTTTATCAACTCTTTATAGTGCATCATACGGCTCTTTTTCATGCAAAAGTACAACAAAATCTATAATAGCAATGAAAAGAGCATTAAATCGCACTTTTTTGTGCCAATTAGTGTATTCTTTACCGATATTCACCAAATAGTGCAATATAGCGCACTATTCCATGTGAGATTCGCAGGAAAATGGTTTATTATAGAATTTGTGGTAATTCTTGACAGATTTGCGCTGGGTGGAATCTTTGTCACAATTATTTTTTCAGAGAACTGAACTTTCTATAAACTCAAAAAATTTAGATGAGTCAATGAACAGCCATTTTTCTCGCACCGCCGTTAGTGATTCGTTGATTTTTTCTCATCGTCCTTGTATTCCAGAATGTCACCTGGCTGGCAGTCTAGCGCATTACATATTGCTTCCAGTGTGGTAAACCTGATTGCTTTTGCTTTTCCGGTTTTTAAAATAGACAGATTTGACAAAGTTAGTTCAACTTTTTCTGACAGCTCATTAAGGGACATCTTTCGCTTTGCCATCATTACATCTAAGTTTACAATGATTGGCATGGCTTAAACAGTTAAATCGTTTTCGTTTTGAATTTCAATTCCCTTTTTGAAAATAGTTGCAATAACATAGACTATAGCTGCCATCAGAATAAAAGCCTGACTGTCAACCCAAAACTGATTTAGTTGGTCTATTTCGTATCCACGGTGCAACAAATTTTTAGCTGTTTGTCGGGCTATGAGACTTAATAGTCCAATGGAAAGCGTGAAGTAACTAATTTGTGAAATTTGTTCTGAAACATAGCTGTTGAATGGTTTTGACAAATCAAGTTTGTGAATAAGTCTGATGACTATATAAAATAAGCAGGCTTTCAGAATGGAGATGACCAATATAAAAGAGTACATGCTGAAAAAGGCCCATTTGCTATGATTATACATTTCACTTAAGTCCAGCTTTTGATATAGACTCTGGACAAATTCAGGTTTGTAGAGGCTGAATACAAAATTGACTATCAAGCCTCCGGCTTCAACACACAAGCCAACGAAAATGACCCAAGCCACAATGCTCAGGACTTTAAATACGAAGTTGCTATTTTTTGACATCATTGATAAAATTAAAATTTATGGCGCAAAGATAACAATTATTTATTGTTTTTCAATAAATATATATCTTTAATCAAAATATTTTTCGATCTCTTAAAAGATTTGTGATAAGTCGTTGACTATTTTAGGTTTGTCATTAGGTATAAAAGTTCGAATATGAAGCGGGTTTTGTTTGGGATGTAATTTATCGGATTTTTGGTTTCATTTTACAATGTCTGCAACAGCTGGGGGCTAGTTGTGAAGGGGTTTGAAACGATTTTTTGTCCTAAGGCAAGAAGCTATGGAAAAGCGAGAAAGTATCCTTATCGGTTGATTATCTGTAATTTATTAAACACTTATTGTGGATAGGCTTAGTTCTTATCCTTTATATTTTTTCGAAATATTTTCTTTTATTGCATTGCTAATGTTGATTCCTTTTAAGTCAGCCTGTACAGCCTCCTTAAAAGTAAGTTGTAAACCCGCTTTTTTGGAAGTAATCATTCCATTTACAACATTAGAAATATTTCCACCAGCTAAATAATGTACCTCTAATTCTACTCTTTTTATTTCTAATCCTGAACTTTGAGCATCAATTAAACTTTCAATAATTTCATTTATCGGAATACGTCTCCATTTCATAATGAATAAATCAAATAGGGATAGTTTAACACCTAAAACTAGAGCTTTAAACCATAATCCAACAGGAATTATTGAAGCAATTAGTACAGTGATTAGTATTGCTATTGCAATAATTATTAGTATCGGATGATCCAAATTCATACTTGTAACCATATCGCGTTAGTTTTTATTATGCGTTCCTCTTATTAATAAATTCTTCAAGTCTGCCCCGTAGTATTAAGTTTATTTCTTACTATATATATAGTTGTAAAGTTCAGTTGATGCATTGATTGGAGGCTCAGAAAAAATTCAACTTGGCTTTACACTCTCAAAATCCATAATTATCCATTATCAATTACCTCATAAACTTACATACACTGTTGAATCCATTTTCAGATTTCAATGTTGCAATGAAAACACCTTTTGGCAGCTGCGTCATCGACAGTCCGGAAGTTCGGAATTTGGAATCTGCATTCAGTTTGTACTGCATTACAGTTCTGCCTGTATTGTCGACAACAGTGAAAAGAAACTGGTCTGAATTTTCAGGATACAAGATATGTAATGTGCTTGTTTCGTTGCTGTAATACATCGATGATTGATGCTTAACTGCTGGTTTTTCTGCAGTACCAATCAGCACATTGCTCAGATTGATATCAAGTACAATTCCTTCAATAACTGTCAGGTTATAGGGAATATTTCCCGGTGGCATAGTGTACCATCCATTGGCTGAGCCTCCCCAACCAAAGTTAAAGTGATACAATTCGTCGGTATTGTAACCGTCCACCACCACATTGTGACCGGCTGTTACAGTTGGGTTCACCAGACCAAGCTGAGCTGGAAGGCCTAGCTTGATGTTCTGTGCCAGCATAGTGTTTAATTCCGGATTTGAAGGGTATACAAGTTGCGCATCGGAAAAACCGAACCTGATAAAGGCATCGTAAGCCTGGTTTATTCCATAGGTTCCGGAAACGGAAGAACTATAAACCTGTTTTGCAGCCGCGCCGCAGGCATAGGTCAGGGCAGCCTTGTCAGTATTGGTAAGTGTGACTCCATTCTGGAAATGTGCGTCCAGCGTATCAAGGTAGGTATTGAGCTTATCCCATGATGGAAATCCGCGGTTTTCCCAATCGTTGTCAATCCAGTAACTGTTACCTGAGCCAAAATTATGGTAATAGTCATCTGCATCCGAGAACTGCGTTTCGTTGGTTGTGCGATGAAAATTTACAATCTGTGCCATAGCTGTGGCAGGGCATCCGGCAAGGCTGCGTGTCTGTGTTTGTCCGTCAATCGGACAAAGTGCATTATAAGGCGAAGTCTGCGTCCAGTTTGTAAACAGCCAGCCACCGGTGGGTGACCAACCTACAGGAGGCCATTGCTCAAAAAGTCGCTTTTCTTTATCAGGATTCATCCAAAAGGCCCAGCTGTTGGAGTTAGATGCAGATTTTTCATCCTGTAAAATTGAATACTGCTTTCTCAGTTTGAGATCCTTTTTTAAGAGTGGAAGAAAACTTGTCCATGCTTCACCCTCACCAAAATTGCCCTCATCTGACCATGCTATAACCGGTGAAAGGTCGGTTGTATTTGCTATGATTACAAATCCACGGGGTTGGCAATGAATCAGCCATGCCAGTGTATCATTATCATATCTTATGGGCTCAGAAAATCCGGTGCTTTGTTTTGGATGTCTTAATTTAAGATAATTACCTGCTATGGCATGTGCGTCGGACCTGTTTATTGTTTGGGCTATGGTTCCATTAGAAGTGGATAACAGGAACGCAGAAAGCAGGAGCAGAAAAACTATTATTCGTTTCATTTCCAGATATATTGATCAGGCAAATTTAAGAATTAAATAATCATTTCTTCAGCTGTTTACTACACATTTTTAAAAAAAAATCCATTATTCACTTTCGTCAAACATGATTTCGTCTGAACTGCCTGTTTTGAGCAAGGGTTTTTCAATGGGCAAAGTAAAATAAAAAGCTGAACCCTCACCTTCAACACTTTCCACCCAAATTTCACCTCCATTTTTTTCTAAAAATCCTTTTACCAAAAACAATCCTATTCCAGCCCCTTTTTTCTTCTTACTTGATTCAGAAAGGGTTTTCATCTTTGGTGTAAAAAGTTTTTCCATTATTTCTTTAGACATCCCAATACCGGTGTCCTTAATCTGAACAATGATTTTGTCATCTTTGATTTTTGCTGAAATCGTTATTGCTCCTCCTTTTTCTGTGTGTTTAATTGCGTTTGAAACAATGTTTTGAATGATGGAAGTTAACATTTTACCATCCGCAAACACTGTTGTATTTTCTCCAATTTCGTGATGAAGATTTATCGCATTTAGTGAAGCTGTTTCGCTGAAAGTATCAAAAACTTTATCGATGTATTGCGTTAGTTTTATTTTTTTTGGAGCGAATACATCCGAGGCGTATTTTATTCTTGCCCATTCAACCAAATAATCCAGCATATCCAATTGATCGGTTGTTGTTTTATAAAGTAAATCGAGCATTTCCTGAACCGCATCGGGTTTCATTTTATGAAAATTATCTTTCAAATATTTTGCAGTGACAATAATAGCCGAAAGTGGACTTCTCAAATCGTGTGAAAGTATTGCCATTACAGTCTCTTTATGCGTGTTGAGTTCTTCCAGTTCTTTGATATATTTTTTTATGGCATCCTCAGATTGTTTTCTATCAGTTAAATTCCGTAAAATTTTAACATAGCCCAGCATCTCACCATCTATGCTGGTGAGTGGAAAAACCAATCCATAAGCATAAAACAGGCTCTTGTCTTTGGCAATGTGCCATCTGTTGTCTGTTGCTCTGCCTTCTTTCAAAGCTGTTTCAATTTCCCTTTTCGGAATACCATTTGCTAAATCTTCCTCTGTAAAAATTAAATCGAAAGATTCACCAATTACTTCATCTGTTTCGTAACCAAATATTTTGGCCGAGCCAGAACTCCAGCTATTTATGATGAAATCCTGGTCTATCGTAAAAATCGAATAATCCTGCAGGCTGTCAATGATCTGGCTGTAAAACTCGGTAGTTGGAATATATTTATTTTTAAGATCTCGAGGATTGCTCTGCTTGTTTTTCATGAAAATTGCGCTAATGATTACGTGCTATATTGAGTCGACTGACCTTGTCTGAAACAAATACATCAACAAAGGTAAAGTACTTTTCTGAGATGTCTTAAGTTTGGGCATTAAAGTTCCTTGTTATAAAAGCGTGTAATTCAGACATACTCTCATTATCTTGCTATCTATCATGTTTCAAATCTTGACTTACCGAAAAAAGGATAAACGCAATCAGAGATAAAAAAACCAAAGAAACAAGTGCTGATTTAGCTAAAATGAAAAGTCCAAAAAAGACAAAAACTGCGTCAAAGGCATGGGGTTCAGTTTGCTCAGTTTATCGTCCAAAATCGCAACTTGTTTAACTCCTGTTTTATTTTATGATTATCTGCCCTTGCTCGTGAAAGCCACTTTCATTGAATATTTCATAGAAATAAATTCCTGAAGCATAATTGAATATTTCGATTTTTGATTGATTGACGCTGGTTTCCTTTTGTTCAATCAATTTTCCATTATTGTGAAATAGTCGGATTGTAAACTTTCCATGCACTGAAGGGCTTATGTCAATGTTCAGAAAATCCTTTGCAGGGTTAGGATACACCTTAATCAAAGAATTATCATTTTCCGGTTCTTCTACGCTCACAGGAAGTACATTCACGTGATATACAGGAGCCCCTGTTGCAACACATCCGGCGCTATCCGTCAGCGTGAGGTAATAAGCAACAAAATGTGTTGGTTTTGCCCAAAATGTAAGACTTGTTGAATCTGTTAATCCATGATTGGGTCTCCACAGGTATTCATAAGGAGGAAAACCTCCGGAAACATTTTCCCAGCCTGACAGAAATATAGAATCACCGGCATTAATAGTGTAATCAATATAGGCAAGATGAGTCCCAAAATAGGAGAAATAAATTGTGGTTGTATCAGTAACAGAATTGCCTGATGAATCTGTGACTGTGAGTCGAAACTCAATCGTATCGCCAATTGCATGAATGATTTCGGGGTTCGCTGCTGTTGAATCGCTTAAAAAATCTGAAGCAAAGTATTGGAATGTATGATTTCCAATTGTCCATGTATGTTGAGCTTCCCATGCAATGGTATACGGTGGGGTACCGCCATAAACTGTTGGTGATCCGCCAATTGAAATAGTATCAATAATTCCATTCCAATCAACACATACAACGCGGTCTGGGCCGGCATCAACGACTAACTGGGCATATCCGGAATTAGTCGCCAGCAGGCAGAACATCGATAATGAAAATGCAAGTTTTGTCATAATTTGGGTTTTTGGTCATTTGATTTTGTATAGCAATTAAGCCTGTCAAAGATAGAAACGAATTATAGCATTTCAAAGTAATTCTAGCAGCAAATGTTGCAGAATATTTTTGAAGAAATTTGTTGGATGAGAGATGAGAGGAGAGAGAGATGAAAGATGAGAGATGAGAGGAGAGATGAGAGGAGAGAGATGAGAGGAGAGATGAGAGAAGGGAGAAACGGGTGATCGGATGTTTCCAAAACCTTATGATTCAGCATCAGCAAGGCGGTCGAGGCGGTTGACTTTCCTTACGCCATCGACTTTCTGAAGTTTGGTGATGACATCCTTCAGGTTTTTTGAGTTACTGACATAGACTGTGAGATAGGCTACAACAACGCCATTGCTGCTTTCGAGCTGCAGGTTGCGGATATTCAAACCAAGCTGAACAGAAATTACTTCCGTTATGCGATGGATGAAACCCGTTGAGTCGATGCCTTGAATCTTCAAACCGGCCAAAAACACAATATCTTCCTTTTGCTTCCATTTGGCTTTGATGATGTTGTTGCCATATTGCGACATCAGGTTAATGGCCTTTGGGCAGTTCACCCTGTGAATGTGCATGGGCTCGCCCTGAAAAACCAGCGCCACCACCTCATCACCGTGGATGGGATTGCAGCAGGTAGATACAATATAGTCGAGCTCAAGTATGTCTTCACGCACGATATCGGCTTTGATTTCACTGCTGCCTGCTTTAGGAAGCACTTGATCAGCTACTTCTTCGATCGGTTTATGTCGTGTAAATGGATTGACCAGATATTTGAAAAACCCTGAGCCGGATTTTTCCTTGAAGGCAGCCTTCACTCTTTGCAAAGTAATGCGGTCGATGGCAACAAAATAATAAAGATCTACAAGTCCGCTGAGCTCTTCATAGTCGATGAGGCGCGTGATATTTGTTTTGCCCGACTCAATATTTATCTGTTTGAAATAAGCATCCAGTTTCTCACGACCCTGATCCTTGAATGTCTTGCGGTGCTCGCGGATGGCCTCCCTGAGACGGGATTTTGCCCTTGCTGTGATCACAAAATCAAACCATTCTTCCTTGGGATATTGCACCTTGGATGTAATGATCTCCACCTGATCACCTGTTTTGAGCGGATGATTGAACTGTACAAGTTTATGGTTCACATTGGCACCGATACATTTGCTTCCAAGACTGGAATGAATGCTGAAAGCAAAATCAAGGGCAGTGGCACCTTTGGGCAGTGAAATCATATCGCCTTTGGGAGTAAAAACAAATATCTCGTCAGAAAACAGGTTGAGTTTGAAATTATTCAGAAACTCCAGTGCCGTTGCATCTTCCGAGGACAACACCTCCCTCACTTTGGTGAGCCACTCGTCGAGGCCGCTTTCGCTGTTGGGCGCATCTTTGTATTTCCAGTAAGCGGCATAGCCTTTTTCGGCTACTTCGTCCATACGTTTGCTGCGAATCTGCACTTCAATCCACTTGCCGGTTTTACTCATTACCGTAGCATGCAACGACTCATATCCATTGGCTTTGGGCAGTGAAATCCAGTCGCGTAGCCTTTCGTTGTTCGGTTTATAAATACTCGTAATGGCAGCATAAACGCGCCAGCATTCAATTTTTTCAACTTCCTGCGGACAATCAACGATGAACCGCACGACGAAAGTATCATACACATCGGAGAATGGAATTTCCTTTTCCCGCATTCGGCTCCAGATGGAAGAAGCTGATTTTTCGGCAACTACGATATGCGCCGTAACACCCATTTGGTTCAGTGAATCCTGCACAGGCGCAAGAAAAGAGTCGACCAGCTTATTGCGTATTTCTCTGCTTTCTTCAAGCTCATTATGAACACTTTCATAGACTGCAGGCTCGGTATATTTTAGTGCAAGGTCTTCGAGTTCACTTTTAATGGCATAAAGTCCGAGACGATAGGCCAATGGAGCAAAGAGGTAGGAAGTTTCGGAGGCGATCTTCCATTGTTTTACTGGAGGCATGGCATCAAGGGTGCGCATATTGTGCAGGCGGTCGGCCAGCTTAATGAGAATTACCCTTACATCGTATGACAGGGTGAGTAGCACCTTCCGGAAGTTTTCGGCTTGCAGGCTTTGCACGTCCGAGTCTTCAACCATGGAATCAATCTTTGTGAGGCCATCGATGATGCGTGCAATCTGTTCGCCAAACATGGCAGAAATATCTGTGAGCTTGTATTCGGTATCTTCCACAACATCGTGCAGCAAGGCGCAAATGATGGAAGTGCGGCCAAGACCGATTTCTCCGGCTGCGATGGTAGCCACTTCGAGCGGATGGTAAACGTAGGGTTCACCGGATCTGCGACGCATATCTTTGTGAGCCTCCACTGCGAGCCTGAAAGCCTTGCGCACCATCCAGCGGTCGGTGGTATCCTTGCGGGTATGCCAAACATCGATCAGGTTGCGGTAACGCCGCAAAATCTCTGATCGTTCAGCAGGGCTATATGTATCAAGTACGGTCATTGTTGAGGGACAAAATAATATGCAACAGCACGGCAAAAGTAAGTAAAACCGTTGATTAAACAGCGCTTCAATGGAATTTGTTCAGAAAATTATGCACATTTTTTGAGCCGGTTTTTTATCTGAAAAACACGACAATAAGCGAAAGAGTGTTATGACATTCTTTCTACCATATTTTCATGTTTTCGATATCCTTACCTGGTGGCAAGGATGGCAATTCATTGTTGGGCTGTTTACTATCAAAAAAAATTCTCCCATAATTGTTCAATATTTATCCAATTCTTGACACTATGTAATTATATGTCATAAAATTGAAAACACTGCATTTTGATGTTCATTTTTTAATGCTTTCTGAACAAATTTTAGACCTTTATTGTCATAAAAAAATGTTCGTTTTCGGTTCCCAATCTCAAAAGATAGTCGTATAATTGTCTGCTTTTTCAGAACAGATTTAAGTGGGTTCGGATTTGTTTGAAGAAGCTGTCAAAATAGTAGATTTTGGAGCCCGCAAAGCATTTTTGGACTTTTATTAACCAATCAACCTCCCAAATGAAAACTAAATTAATCCTGATCATTTGTTTGATTTCCAGTAGTCTGACACTATTTCCACAAAACAAAAACCATGTAGTTGCGAATTCGATAACCAGGAACCTGGTAATCTATCAGGTACTAAATAACTTTAGCACAACAGTACCTGTTTTTTTCATGATTCCCGGCTGGTATGTTTTTGGGAGCATGGAAATAACGCATATACCAGTTTTTGTTGACGAAGCCTATTACAACAATGTTGACATTAACAGCAAAACAAATGCTGTACATAAAGAATTATTTGATGCCATAAAGAGTGATTTCTTTCCAAAGATCCCAGTTGATAAACAGATGGAGGTTAGGGTTTTGGATCAGGGTCGCTTATTGTATCGACTGCGATTTTTCAATCGGGGAGATTCGCTTGAATTAAATCAGATTGCAGGCAACAATCAATCTGAAAAGCTGTTTTTTATCCATGAAGGTGAATTACGGGGAATTAACCAAAGTGGCAAGGACTGGTTTTCAACACAAAGAACAACCTCATTAGGCGACACTTTGCGTATCCAAACTAAATATAATTCAAAAAAAAGGCTGGAAGAAAAAACCGAAATTCGCTACTTTGATGGAAATCCAACATCAATACATACTTTTACAAGCAAAAATAGCAAGTCGTTCAAGCTAAAATCAGTCGAATCCTATCATTATCTCGAAGGAAGACTAGCCTCCATCGAAAAAAGTAACAGCGAAGGAAAACAAAAAGATACTACCTTTTTTATGCATACCTACGATGGTAAACTTACGATGCTCAGGAAACATAAGGAAGATAAACTTTTGATTTCTTTAGAGTATCGCTACAACGAAGATGGTTTGATTGAGCACAAATATGTCACAACGGACAAAATAAGCTATGATGTAAAATTTCATAATAAAAACCAAAATGTATCTGGCTTAAAAATCAACAACCTTAACCAAAATTCATACAGCGAATTTATGTTTGATTTAGCAATCTCTAATCAACTATCAAGAATTCAATACGATAAAGTCCTGTACAGCCATCCGGTCATGCTGGATTCCGAGTCGATTCTGTTTATATACAATCAGGATGAAAATATTGAATCGATTCGGGTGCTCAATCAAAAAGGAATAATCACTAAACAGATACAGTTTGAATATGCTTATTTTAGCCTGTAAGTACATTTATCCCTTTCATAAGTGAAAGATTTTTTTTAGTGCAGACTAATCAATTCAGATAGTATTTCTCCGGGCTCGTTGTGGTATTTTGCTGTCAAATTATGTTTCTACCTGTATTAATACCGAAAGGAGAAATGTAATAGTCCAATTATCGCTCACTCAATTGGCCTAACATTTCTATCCATCGGCATTATACCATTACAGCTTTTGGATTTATCTATAATTCACTTTGGTATAAAAAACCAGAATTGAAATTAATTTTCCTGAAAAGTCAGCAAACATTTTCTGAATTCCCAATCTTTCAATACATTTGCGCCCACTCTTGGCGGAGTACTGTTTTTGCATAGGAAGTAAAAATTTTTATCGCTTAAAATGTCCCTTTTCGAGGGACTGTTTGAGGTATTAATGCTTGTGCCGTCAGGAAAAAAGTATTGGCGTAATTTTTCGTGATGGTGGGCAAACCAAAGGAAGCAAGTTTAAACACATTTTGGCTCAGATATGGGCTGATGTTTTGTTTTATTTTAATCGCTGGTTTTAAGCTGCAAGCCCAAACCCCTGAAATTGTTGTAAATAGTTATTTCAATACAGCTTCTCCAAATGAAGAATGGACGGAATTGGTTGTAGTAGCAGACAACCTAGACTTAAGAGGTTGGTCTCTAAGGGATAATAATTCTAATCAAAACAGTTGGCAAGATGAGATTGTTTTTAATAACATTTCATTTTGGAACAACCTAAGGGCTGGGACAATCATCGTCATAAATCACAGACTTGAGGGTTCATTAGAAACCAACATTGATAAAACTGATGGTTTTATCAGAGTCAATGCCAATGACCCATCATATTTTTCAGGTGGGAATTTTCCAAATAATACGCTCAATGTTGCGAACGGAGGTGATTTAATTCAAATCAGGAACATTTCTGGCAACCATGTTCATGTACTTGGTCATAAATCAGAGCCGGGAAATTCATACGGTCCAATACCAGTCCCAAAGTTGAATCATTTAGAAAACATCCTTGCTAATGAAGCCATCATGGTTTGCCCGGGAGGTGTCCTGAGCCATTTTGGAACTCCTGCGCAATCCGGTACTGCCTTCACAGCAAAAAGCAGTGCAAAAATTGCAGGTTTGCCAAATACATGTAGTGGTTCATCCAACAGTGATTTCTGGAGTGGACTCCGGCAACCATCATGGAGCAACATAACTTCCAATGGTTTATATAATCCAATAAGTAAGCAGGTAACACTGGAATGGAGTCCGCTGACAGACCCAAATCCATCAGATAATTATCAGGGCTACCTCATTTTAAGAAATACTGTCAATAGCTTTCTCCCACCTGTTGATGGACAGATTTATCAGGTGAACGATCTTATCAATGGAGCAAGAGTAGTTGGTATTAGTACAGGTACAGGAAATGTTACATTCTTTGACACCTGGGATATTGGCTGCAATCAAAGTGTCTACTACAGAATTTATGGCTTCAGATATAATGGTAGCCATGCTAACACCGCCCGTGGTCGCGCCTACAATGAAACAAACTTTGCAAGTATAACGGTTACGAATATTCCTCCGACTGTTATTCAGCCATCTCCAGACAATAAAGCAATTTGCTCAGGTGAGTTTACCAATTTTTCTGTGACAAGTAATACTGAAGGCGCATCAATAAGTTGGACTTCTGATTTATTGTTTGGCTCTGCTACAGGTCATTCCAGCGGCACCGGTTCTATTATTAATCAGCAGATTTTTAATGAAAGCAACTCAACGGCAATTATTTTATATAAGCTGTTTGCCAGCTATGGCAATTGCATGGGTAGTTTCGTTTCTTTTTATGTTTACGTCAATCCCAAACCGCAATTAACCAGCAACACATCCCCTCCTCCAGTTTGCTCCGGCAATTTGTTTACATACATTCCTCAGGCAAATGTCGCCGGCACCACAATTACTTGGGCCAGAGCGGCTGTACCCGGCATCAGTAATCCGCCTGCATTTGGTCCGGGAATAATCAATGAAACACTCATAAACACTACAAACGAGCCCATTGAAGTAGTTTATGTGATCAGCATGAATGCCGCCAATTGCGAAAGAAGTCAGAATATCAGCGTAATCGTTACTCCGGTATTTCTGCCGCTTATTTCAATTGAAGCCGATAAAAACATTATCTGTAGCGGAGAAACAATCATTTTTATTGCCGACACCCTGAATGCCGGAAATCAGGCTACCATTGAATGGTATGTAAACGGACAGCCAAGTGGAGTAAATTCTAATCCGTTTATTTCGTCAGGCCTCAGTGAAAATTCTGTTGTTTATTGTGTTATTACCACCCCTGATGTTTGTGCGGTCTCAAATTCTGTTTCTTCAAACAGTATTGCAATTCAGGTGCATCCTCCCGTGATACTTTCCCTCGAAATAAGCTCCGACAACACCAATATTTGTTCAGGAGATGTCGTTAATTTCTGGATAGCCTCAAGCTCAGGCATTGGCAGCTCACCTGCTTATCAATGGAAAATCAACGGTCAGGCAGTAGCAGGTGAAGTAAATCCAACTTTTTCACACATTTTCACTCAAAATGCCATCGTTTCTTGCAGCATCATCTCCAATGAAAGTTGTCTTGCGGTGCCCAACATGGATTCTGATATCATTCAGATTGTTGTAAATGAACTGATAACACCCACAATAGCTGTAAGTTCCGACAATCAGAATATTTGCTCAGGTACTCCAGTAAATTTCACGGCACAAATTACTGGTGGAGGTATCACTCCATTCTATCAATGGCGTATCAATGAAATAAATGTGACAGGTGCCAACAGTTCAACGTATCAGAATGCAACGCTTTCCAACAATGATCTGGTGGATTGTGTGCTCACCTCAAGCGAAGAATGCACCACTTCTGCCTTTGTCGTTTCTTCACCTGTTCAGATGATTGTTAACACAACCCACACACCCAATGCACATATATCCGCCAATTTCCCAACCTCAATTTGTCAAGGAGAAACGATTGTTTTTACTTCTTTGGTAAACGGAGGAGGAGCCAACCCGCTTTTTGAATGGATTCTTGATGGAGAGGTCGTTTCAAACAATGAAAACTTTAGTTATGTTGCCAATGTGGCCGGTTCACATACTGTCAGACTGCGTTTTACTTCTTCGGAAGGATGTACATCACAAAACCCAGTACTTTCAAACTTGATTAATTTCAATGTGAATCCCTCCCTTCCCGTCAGCATCAGTATCAGTGCAAATCCTAACACAGCTTGTGCAGGAACTGTTGCTATAACTATTACCGCATCTATCTCTAATGGAGGTTCGAGTCCTGTTTATCAATGGTTTAGAAATGGCACAGAAATTCAGGGCGTAAACACAGCAAACTATACAGCTTTTGGGCAACCTGGCGATCAATGGCAGGTGTTTCTAACTTCAAATGCGCTTTGTGCAATTGAAAATACTGTTCCTTCTAACATACTTACTCCAAATGTACTTCCTTCAGCCATTCAACCTGAATTGGTAAGCTCAGATGCAGAAAGTGTCTGCGCTAACAGTGGCGAACAAATAACGCTTACTGCAAGCGGAGGAAGCGGCAACACACTTGAATGGTATACAGCTGGTTGCGGAGTTAATTTCATTGGCACTGGAAATGAAATCACTGTGCCGGCTCCAAACCAAACCACAACTTATTATGCACGGTGGACAACGCCCAGCTGCGGGGTTTCGCCTTGTGCTACAGTAGTCGTTTCTGTGAATGAGGCCATTGTGCCATCGGTATTTGTTTCGGCGAACCAAACCAATATTTGTCAGGGAGAGCAAATTAATTTTTTGGCTCAGCCAGGTGGTCAGGGAAGCAGTCCAACTTATCAGTGGAAAGTAAATGGCATAAATGCAGGTGGTAACAGCCCCTCATTCAACTATATACCCAACGATGGCGATGTAGTTGTTTGTTTTCTAACTTCAAGTGAAAACTGCGCCAGTCCGGAACCTGTTCAGTCAAATGAAATTGTTTTAAATGTAAACCCCAACCTGATTTCATCCATAAACGTACAAGCAAGTCAAACCGCTGTTTGCTCAGGCACCGAGGTACTTTTCACTGCTTCAGCAACAAATGGCGGTGACCAGGCTTCCTATCAATGGATGGTTGATGGAGTGGCGAATGGAAATAATCAGCCATCATTTGCATTCACGCCGTCGGCTACATCAACTGTTTCATGCATAATGACTTCAAGTCTGGAATGTGTTTCACCCCAACCGGCCGCTTCAAATGTGATAACTATCGAAGTGCTAGAAACGACAACCCCTTCTGTGAGTGTTGCCGCCAATGCCACACAAGTTTGCCAAGGTACGACCATCGTTTTTTCAGCCAATGCAGCTGGCACCGGAAGTTCTCCGGTTTATGAATGGTTTGTCGGCGGAGAACTGATGGGCAATAATCCGACTTTTGAATATACACCCAACAATGGCGATCAGATTGTTTGTGTCCTCACATCGAGTGATGCCTGCGCTGATCCGCAAAATGCTATATCAGAACCAATTACAGTCAGCGTTTTGCCTGTTTTGCAACCGGATGTGAATATTTCAGCCAGCGATAACAATGTCTGTGAAGGCACAGAAATTGTCTTTGAAGCTTTTCCACAAAATGGTGGTGATGCGCCGGTTTATAGCTGGATGGTCAATGGTGAAAGTGTTGGCGGAAATAGTTCTACTTTAATCTTAACGCCAGAAAATGGCAGTCAGGTTGAGTGTTTTCTTACCTCCAACGAAATATGTGCAGCGTCGGGAGCAGTGGCTTCTCAGCCGATTGATATGATCGTGAATGCACCTTCAGAACCAGCTGTTGTGATTGAAGCAAATCAGACCAATGTTTGCTTTGGCTCAGAAATTACTTTCAATGCATTGGCTGTAAATGGTGGAGAAAACCCTTCCTATCAGTGG
>JAGXRB010000316.1 GCA_018336075.1 Bacteroidota bacterium | reverse complement strand
GGGGCTTTTCGTGGAGCGATGTCGGTGCCAACGCATTTGGTTCATTGATAGTCATTGGACAGGAAATAGCTTTTCAGGAACAAATAGTTAAATACAAATTCAGCTTTAGCCCCTCCCCTTATGCCAAACTAGCCAATGGCTATCTGGGAAAAGGTTTTGATGAACTTTTATATGACTACAATGGACACACCTATTGGTTTAGCATTGGAATTAACAGACTGATTAAAAACAACATACTGCCTGAATGGGTAAATTTTGCAATTGGCTACAGTGTTGGTGGAATGTTCGGTGAATTTGAAAACAAAACATCTTATCATGGTACTTTAATCCCTGAAACAGAACGCTATCGGCAATTTTTGTTTTCTCTTGATATCGATTTCACAAAAATTCAGGTTAGAAACAAAACCCTGAAAAAACTATTTGATTGCATGTTTTTGATTAAAGTTCCCTTCCCTGCAATTGAAATAAACACGAAAGGAGAATTCAGGGTTCATCCATTGTATTATTGATGCTGAGTATAAAAACTCCTCAGCATCTAAGTTTTCCACCCAAACAGATTGAAAAAAAAAAGCCACACCTTAAAGGCATGGCTTTTTTATATGATTCTGGAATCAAAGCTTATTTTTTCTTATTTGCTTTTTCTTCCTTTTCGAGGTCTTCTTTCAATCCTGCCAAAACATCAAGGTCACCAAGTGTTGTGCGCTCAAGATTCTCGTTGAGAATTTTTACAGCACGTTTGGTAGTTTTAACCTCACTGTTTTTGCCTTCAGCATCTGCAGTGCGGGCTGTGAAAGCCTGATCTTCATGAATGCGTGAATGTGAGAGGATAATTTTCTTGTTCTCTTTCGAGAATTCAATCACCTTGAACTCGATTGATTCTTCAATTTTGGCTTGACTTCCGTCTTCTTTTTTCAAGTGACGGTTTGGCGCAAAACCTTCAACGCCATATGGCAAAGAAACGATCATGCCTTTATCGGAAGTACTGATAATTGTTCCCTGATGGATACTACCAACAGTGAAGATACTTTCAAATACATCCCAAGGATTTTCTTCAAGTTGCTTATGACCAAGGCTTAAGCGACGATTTTCTTCATCAACATCAAGAACGATCACTTCAATTGTTTCGCCAACCTTTGTGAATTCTGCAGGATGCTTGATCTTTTTCGACCATGAAAGGTCAGAAATGTGGATTAAGCCATCAACGCCTTCTTCCATTTCAACGAAGATTCCAAAGTTGGTAAAGTTACGCACTGTGGCAGTGTGTTTTGAATTCACCGGATAACGTCCTTTGATATTTTCCCATGGATCAGGAATGAGTTGTTTCATGCCCAATGACATTTTTCTTTCGTCGCGATCAAGTGTCAGAATAACTGCTTCAACTTCATCACTAACTTTCAGGAAGTCCTGAGCTGTGCGCAAATGCTGTGACCAAGACATTTCTGATACGTGGATAAGTCCTTCAACGCCCGGAGCGATTTCGATGAATGCACCGTAATCAGCTATAACAACAACTTTACCTTTAACAGAATCACCCAGTTTGAGGTTTTCGTCCAACGCATCCCATGGATGAGGAGTAAGTTGTTTCAGACCGAGTGCAATACGTTTTTTGTTATCATCGAAGTCAAGGATAACAACTTTGATTTTCTGATCAAGTTCAACGATTTCTTCAGGATGATTGATACGTCCCCATGAAAGGTCGGTGATATGAATAAGGCCGTCTACGCCGCCAAGGTCAATGAATACACCATATGAGGTAATATTTTTGACTGTACCTTCAAGTACCTGACCCTTTTCGAGTTTACCGATAATTTCAGTTTTTTGTTGCTCAAGCTCGTCTTCAATAAGTGCTTTGTGAGAAACAACAACGTTCTTATATTCATGATTGATTTTAACAACTTTGAATTCCATTGTCTTATCGACATAAACATCATAGTCGCGGATAGGTTTAACATCAATCTGAGAACCTGGAAGGAATGCCTCAATGCCGAACACATCAACAATAAGACCACCTTTGGTACGGCATTTTACATAACCTGTAATAATTTCTTCTTTTTCGAAGGCTTCATTGATACGATCCCATGAACGAAGGATACGGGCTTTTTTGTGAGATAGTTCAAGCTGTCCGTTTACACCTTCCTGGTTTTCAACATACACTTCGACTTTGTCACCAATTTTTAGATTTGGATTGTAGCGGAATTCCGACACCGGAATTACCCCATCAGATTTGAACCCAATGTTAACAATAACTTCGCGTGGGTTTTTCCCAACCACCACTCCGTCGATCACTTCGTGATCACCAATTGAGTTGAGTGTTTTGTCGTACATTACTTCCAGCTTGCTGCGCTCGGAAGCAGAATACTTTTCGCGTTTTTTGTCAACTGAATCCCAGTCAAACTCGCCTGCAACCTGTGGCTGGTGACGAACTTTTTCTGTTTTTACGGCAACTGGCTCTACTTCAACCTCTACTGCCGGAGTTTCAACAACGGCTTCAATTACCGGTGCTTCAACTACTTCTTCTAATGCTGGCACTGCTGCAGCTTCTTCTTCAACCGAAATTACTTCGGTGGCTTCATCAACCTGGTTTTCCACCTCAGGAACAACTGATTCTTGTTCCTCGTTGACGATGTTTTCGTTTTCTGTCATTGAATTTACTTTTGTACCTGTACTAATGCTCCGGCAGCTTCGCAAAGGGATTGTTAAACATTTATCTGTCATTTTAAGACGTTGATTACATTGGCTGTAACTAACTCCGGAAGGACTTAAAAATGAGGCTGCAAAAGTATATAAAAAAGCTTAATTAAAAGAAGCAAAAAGGCAATATTTTTGACAGCATTACATATTTCGACTGACATTGAAATAGAAAAACGAATTCAAGGCACATTAGTAACCCATATATAAGTAACTTTGCAGCCCTGAAATTCAAATTAAACTTCATTTTTATGGCCTTAAACTGCGGCATTATCGGAATAACCAATACTGGTAAAACGACTATTTTCAACTGTATGTCAAATACCAAAGCTGAAGCATCGAGCTTTGCTTTCAGTGCAACAAAATCGAATATTGGAATGGTTGAGGTACCCGATCAGCGACTTATAGAAATTGATAAGCTTATCAGATCGGTAAAAGTAGTTCCCGCAACTGTTGAAATAGTTGATGTACCGGGTTTGGCCAAAGGTGCCAGTCATGGCGAGGGTGTCGGCAATAAATTTTTGACAGACATTCAGCAAATGGATGCCTTGATTCATGTGCTGCGTTGCTTCGATGATCCTGCCTTGCCGCATATTGAAGGCTCGGTTGATCCTGTAAGAGATATGGAAATTGTTGATCTCGAACTTCAAGTGCGTGATCTTGATCTGGTGATGCGTAAAATGCAGCGTGTCGAAAAACTTTTAAAATTAGGTGACAAAGATGCCAAAAAAGCATTGGAAACACTCCATATTTATAAGGATCACCTCGAAAACTTCGGCAATGCACGTACTGCTCCTGTTGAAGAAGAAGATAAGAAACATGTTCAGGAACTTCAGCTTCTTACAGCAAAACCTGTATTGTTCGTTTGCAACGTAGATGACATATCTGCTATTTCTGGCAATAAATATTCAGAAGCTGTTTTAAAAGCGCTGGAAGGTACTGGAAATGAAGCACTGATTGTTGCAGGTAAACTTGAAGCTGAAATTGCAGAACTTGAAGACGAAGCAGACAGGGAGGTTTTTCTATCTGATGCCGGACTGAGTGAACCAAGTGTAAACAAATTGATTCGTGCTGCTTATAAAGCCCTTAGTCTTCAGGCATTTTTTACAGCAGGACCAAAGGAGGTCAGGGCATGGACTATCCGCCGTGGAATGACAGCGCCTCAAGCTGCCGGCGTTATACATTCTGACCTCGAACGTGGGTTTATCCGCGCTGAAGTAATGAAATACAATGATTTTATCACCTACAAAACTGAGCAAGGTGTAAAAGATGCCGGAAAATTTAAAGTCGAAGGAAAGAATTACATCGTTGACGATGGAGATATTCTGCACATCAGATTTAATGTGTAATACCGAAAGGAGAAATGTAATAGTCCAATTATCGCTCACTCAATTGGTCTAACATTTCTATCCATCGGCATTATACCATTACAGCTTTTGGATTCATTTTTAATTCACTTTGGAATAATATTTAATTTCAGCAGGTCGAAAACAGGCATAAAAAAAAGCCTGCTAAGGTATAAACAACATTAGCAGGCTTTTCTATATAATAACAATCTACAATTGCTTTTCTTTAATCAGATTTAATGCACTGCCAGCTTTAAACCAATCGATTTGATTCACATTATAAGTATGATTCACAGGAAAGACCTCAATGGTACCATCAGCATGATTCAGTCTCACTGTCAGCTGTTTACCTGCAGAAAAATCTTTAAGTCCAAGTACATCGATGCGGTCGTTTTCCCGAATTTTATCATAATCTGATTTGTCTGCAAATGTGATTGCAAGCATTCCCTGCTTTTTAAGGTTCGTTTCATGAATCCGCGCAAAAGACTTTACAAGAACAACTTTTGCACCCAAAAAACGTGGTTCCATGGCAGCATGCTCACGCGAAGAGCCTTCGCCGTAGTTTTCGTCTCCAACGATAATAGATCCAAAACCGGCATCGCGATATGTCTTGGCGGCATCCGGAACAGTTGAAATCTCTCCATTAATTTGATTCTTAACAGCGTTGGTTTTTTCTCCGAAATAATTTACTGCTCCTATCAACAAATTCTGCGAAATGTTTTCAAGGTGACCACGATAACGCAACCATGGGCCGGCCATAGATATGTGGTCGGTTGTACACTTCCCTTTTGCTTTGATGAGTAAATACAAGGAATGATAGTCATCACCATTCCATTTTGCAAAAGGCTCAAGCAACTGCAACCTGTTAGAATCGGGAGCAACAGCCACTTCGATAGCACTACCATCCGCAGAAGGTTCCTGATAACCGTTGTCATCAACCGCAAAACCCTTTGGTGGAAGATCAATTCCTATTGGTTCTTCAAGCTTCACTTGCTTACCATCTTTATTGATCAGAAAATCTGTCAATGGATTGAAATCGAGTGTTCCGGCAACTGCAAAAGCAGTTACAATCTCAGGCGAAGCAACAAAACCATGTGTATTTGGGTTGCCATCATTGCGTTTGGCAAAATTGCGGTTGAATGAGGTCATGATTGAATTGCGCTCACCTTTTTCTGAATTGTGACGCGACCATTGACCAATACATGGGCCACATGCATTTGCGAGTACAACACCTCCGATTTTTTCAAACGTTTTCAGAAAACCATCTCTTTCAACCGTAAAACGTACCATTTCTGAACCAGGAGTGACTGTATATTCTGATTTAACTTCAAGATTCTTGTCAATAGCCTGCTGAGCCACAGAGGCTGCACGGGAAATATCCTCATAAGAGGAATTTGTGCATGAACCAATCAGGCCGACTTCAAGTTTTTCGGGCCATCCGTTGGCTTTCACAGCTGCGGCAAATTCCGAAACCGGAGTAGCAAGATCAGGCGTGAAAGGTCCGTTTATATGTGGTTCAAGTTCAGATAAATTTATCTCAATAAGCTGGTCAAAAAACTTCTCAGGAGCGGCATAAACTTCGGGGTCGGCAGTAAGATGCTCCTTTACTTTGTTTGCTTCATCTGCAATAATATCTCTGTTTGTTCCACGAAGATATTCTTCCATTTTACTTCCATAGCTAAAAATAGATGTAGTTGCACCAATTTCAGCCCCCATATTGCTTATAGTCCCTTTTCCCGTGCAGGAAATGCTTTCGGCTCCAGGGCCAAAATACTCAACAATTGCGCCTGTTCCGCCTTTAACTGTCAGAATTCCAGCAACTTTAAGAATCACATCTTTGGCTGATGTCCAGCCACTCAGCTTACCTGTTAGTTTTACACCAATCAGTTTTGGAAACTTAAGCTCCCAGGGCATTCCTGCCATAACATCAACGGCATCAGCGCCACCGACACCAATAGCAATCATTCCAAGACCTCCGGCATTCACCGTATGGGAATCTGTTCCAATCATCATCCCGCCTGGGAATGCATAGTTTTCGAGCACAACCTGATGTATAATTCCGGCGCCCGGTTTCCAGAATCCAATACCATATTTACTGGAAACTGTGGCTAGGAAATCGAAAACTTCTTTGTTGGCATCATTGGCTGTTTTAAGATCTTCTACTGCACCCAATTTTGCTTGAATGAGGTGGTCACAATGCACTGTAGACGGCACTGCTGCAGTCTTTTTTCCTGCTTGCATGAATTGAAGCAAAGCCATTTGCGCTGTGGCATCCTGCATAGCTACCCTGTCAGGATTAAAGTCGACATATGAACCTCCCCGCTCAAATGGTGAAGACGGAAGTGGATCAGATAAATGTGCATAAAGAATCTTTTCTGTGAGTGTCAATGGCCGGCCAAGCAATTTTCGGGCTGCTGCAACGCGCTCAGGCAATGCAATATACAAAGCCTTAATCATGTCTAAATCAAATACCTTCATCCTGAATTGTTTTAAAATCTTTATGTTTGTGTGAATATAATAACAATAAAATCAAGCTTTTAGCGCAAATTTATAAAAAACATGGAAATAAGCTGTTCAATTAACAGAACATTTTTTTAAAAGTTCATTTAAAGGCACAACTTCCAAATGAATTTAAAAGACAAAACGATAAGAAAAAACAGGAATTTGAAAGCTGATGAAGTATAAAAGAATTGAGCCTTAAAAAAAGGTAAAAAGTTGCTGCAGCTATTCCATTAAACCACGGCCAGTTTTTACAATCCTGCCCGTTTCATTAAAATCGGCAATCAATTTATCCAGAATTCCATTCACGAAAATTTTACTTCTTGCAGTGCTGAAATACTTTGAAATGTCAATGTATTCATTCAGAGTAACTTTGATGGGTATAGATTTAAATTCGGTCAGCTCAGTAAGTGCCATTTTTAGGATGATCATATCCATAATAGCTATACGTTCAAGCTCCCAGTTTGAGGTAGAGGCTGCAATTATTTTACCCCATTCGTCACTTTGCAAAATGGTTTTTCTGAAAAGATGTTTTACAAAAAGTGAATCCTCGTTGGTTTCATCATTTTCTGTCTTGAATATGGTTGGCAGATTATCATTCTCGCTGAACTTTTTATCTGTAAACTTGATAAAATTCAATAGAAGATACGAAACGAGATGGAAATCATCTACGAAAAAGATGCTCTTTTCTTCGTAGAAAGATTGAAGCAGTTCAAAATCGACAAACAATTGATCAACTATGAACATGATAAACTTCTTATCCGTTTCAAAACCTGAAACAGGATTATTCATATAACGCTCATACGCTTCAGTTTCCCGAATTATATTGTAGAAACGTCTGACCATTTCCTGTTCCTGAGACCAGTTGATCTTGTACAAGTTTTCTTTCTTCTGAAAATCGCGGTTATTGTTGATGGTTTTGAGAAATACATTCTCTGAAAAACGCAAATTCGGATTCAAATCTTCTGCTGTTGGCAGATGCTTTCCCTTGTTGTCTTCCAACCGGCGCTCAGCAAAACGTGCTGTTTCAATTAAAAACGAGAGCTGATAAATAAACAGTTCATAAAGCTTATTGATACTAAGTATGAGCTGGTTTTCACCTTGATCGATTTTTGCGTTTCCCGACTGAAAATAGGCATATAGAGCCTGTAATACTTTAACGCGTAGGTGCCTTCTGCTGAGCATAATTGTAAATGAACCTTTGATGTATAAACAAGGTTGCAAAAATAGACTTTTTTTCGCAAAATCGTATAAAAAAACTTAGGGAATTAACGTTTTCCAATTTTTCTGAGACAACGGCTGAAAATGTTGATATCCTTATAGATACTGTAGTCGCGGGCATAAAGCAGGTTTATTCTGCTCAGCAAACCTGTATCTTCAACTGTTCTATCGAACACATCTGCAGGACAAAGAACACCTTCTCGGACAGCAGGTAGCTTTACGGATGATGGCTCAGTTTCCTTGCAATAACCCACCCAGCTCAACCTGCCGACGAAAACTTTCAACGCATTCGAAAGCGCTGCAGTTGGATTGGGGATAAAAAACAGAAATGCCGGCCATCCTGCAATAACAAGTATTGAAGCCAGCACATCAAACATGCGTTTATTTCTGCGGTTGGCAAGAGTATCAATTGCTTTTATATCAACAGCATACAGATCTCCGCTGGTATTAATAGAGTTGCTGCCAATAATTGACAGACTATCTTCAGGAGCGATTTTATAATTGATTTTGCTGTTATGCCACTCTGTCATTTTATCGATAATGGTCTGATGGGCAATATCTTTTGAACAAAAAATGACTTCATTGATTTTATAGATATTGATAATATCCGGCACTTGTTGAAGGTTTCCGATGCAAATATCATCAGCAACAGCATTTGTATCTGTTGAAACAATTCCAATAAAATCAGCTTTGATTGAAGTACTTAAAAGAATTTCTTCAACACGACTGGCCTCTTCCCTGCTTCCTATAACCAGAAAACGCTTCTTTTCCTGATCTCCAAAAACAAATCCTTCGTAATTGAGAAAATGACCTGTCAAACGCCATGCAGAAATAACAGCCGCAAACCATACAGCTCCCAGAAAGATAAGCGCTCTTGAGAACCGGTAAGTTTCAGGAAGTAAGCCATATACAACCAAAATCAACATTGTGCCTAAAGCAATGCCACGAAGCGCCTTTCCTATTTTATATGGTTTATCATAACCTCCGCTTAAGTATATCGAGAGCAACCATATAGCAATGTAAAAAGGGATGACAACTACATTCAGCTCAAGAGGATAGTCACCGCCATGACGATAGATTGTAAGTTCGCCCCAGAATGATTTTATAAGAATTATTCCAAGATAGGCAGCCAACGCATCAAGCATTGGAAGTGCAATGCGTTTGACGAAACGGGATGCAATGGCCAAAAAAGCCCTGAAATAAATTGCAATATTGATTAAAAAAGTAAAGGTTTTGGCTCTTTTTTGGCTAAAGTGTTTACGGGCAAAAATTATCATGGCATTATAAAACACAAAAACATAGTTTACGCTGCTCTTTTTTGTGCTTTCGCCCTTGTAATGTATGATGCGTGTTAGCGGAAAATAGTAATTTTTATAGCCTGCCTGAGTGATTCTGTATGACAAGTCGATATCTTCTCCATACATAAAAAAGGCTTCATCAAGCAGACCGATCTCATCGAGGACTTTCTTTCTCAGCAACATAAAAGCACCTGCCAGCACATCAACTTCGTGGGTTTGCTCTTTGTCAAGAAAACCCAGATGATAACGGGCAAATCTTTTCGATCGAGGAAAAATACGTGAAAAACCAAAAATTTTATAAAACGCAGTTGCTGGTGTTGGCAATCCCCGCTTTGATTCAGGAAGAAATTTCCCTTGTCCATCAACCATTTTCACCCCAAGGCCTCCGGCATCAGGATGTTCGTCCATAAATGCAATTACCTTCTGAAAAGTATCGTCCTCAACAACAGTATCCGGATTCAGCAGTAAAACATATTCGCCCGATGAGATGCGGATTGCCTGATTGTTGGCTCTGCTGAAACCAGTATTTTCTTTGTTGGCAATAAGTTTTACCTCCGGAAATTTCTGCCGAAGCATACGCAATGATCCGTCAACAGAATTATTATCAACAACAAAAACTTCACCTTCAATATCTTTCATTGCCTTTCGGACGGCATAGAGACATTGCTCTAAAAAATATTCAACATTGTAGTTGACAATAACAACTGATAGTTTCATGTCTGAAACAATTTTTCTGTTTTCAATTCTGAGGACTTTCTTAAACGCAATTCAAAAGCCAAAAGTACATGGTTTGACAAACTTCTTGCGTATTATTTCAGAGAGGCTGCAAGATAGCACAAAAGTCTAACCAATATAAAAATAGAAATAGAAAAAAATCACAACGTTCCTCCGATTTGAAAATATAATAACACAATTGGAATCAGTCAGTAATACTACCTTTGCAACACTAAAGAATGAATTTTCAAAATGGAATACCAACGACTTATTGACCGCATCCTCCTCGAAACAAAGCCATTGGCTAAAAACGGTAAAGTTGCATCTTATATACCTGCTTTGGCAGAAGTGTCTCCGGAAAAATACGGGATCAGCATTTCGACCCTTGAGAGGCAACGCTACAATACAGGCGACCATGATGTTTTATTTTCCATTCAAAGTATATCCAAGGTATTCACCTTTTCACTTGCATACGCGCGATTGGGTCATAAAATCTGGGAACGTACCGGACGTGAACCCTCTGGAACTGCTTTCAATTCGTTGATTCAGCTTGAGCACGAACATGGCATTCCACGAAATCCCTTCATCAATGCCGGTGCTATTGTTGTTGCTGATATTCTGTTGTCAATTTTTCCTGATCCGAAAAAAGTTCTTTTAGACTACGTTCGTGAACTTGCAAATAATGAAAGTATCAACTATGATGAAAATGTTGCATTCTCAGAAAAGGCATCAGGGCACAGGAATTTTGCCTTGGCCCATTTTATGAAAAGTTTTGGCAACATTCAAAATTCTGTGGAAGATGTGCTTGATATATACTTCCATCAGTGCTCACTTGCTTTGACAACCGATCAACTTGCATGTTCCTTCCTTTTTCTGGCGAATGACGGAGTTAACCCACACAACAACAGGCAGATCTTGACAGCAAGTCAGGCCAAACGTTTAAAAGCCCTTATGCTCACAACAGGCTTATACAATGAGTCGGGCGATTTTGCTTTCAGAGTTGGAATGCCTGGAAAAAGCGGAGTTGGAGGAGGCATTGTGGCAGTTATACCCAACCTGCTGAGCATTGCCACATGGTCGCCACCACTGAATGAGATGGGGAATTCTGTTGCCGGATTTGAAGCACTTGAACGCTTTACTACCTATAGCGGAAAATCTGTTTTCTAATTTTCAGGCTTTAGGCCAGGAAGAGGTATAAAATCATTTTCGCCCGGAAGTTGGCCAAACTCCTGAGCTATCCAGCGTTGCCGGGCTTCTTCAAGTAAAGCCCTGCTGCTCGAAACAAAGTTCCAATCAATAAAACGCTCTTCAGGAAAAGGCTCTCCGCCAAGCAGAAAAACCGTGCTCCCAGCAGTGATTATAATCTCCGAAAGTTTGCTGTCCTTTGAAACAACAAGCTGCCCAGTCTCAAAAATCTTGTCTTCGGCTTCAATGCTGCCATCTAAAATATAGATACCGGTTTCACCAAAGAGTTCATTGGCAATCGAAAGTGTTTGGTTTGTCTGGCTTTTGACCTCAATAAAAAAAAGTTTGCTATAAACAGGGACAGGCGATTTCCTTCCAAAAGCTTCACCAGCAATGAGTTTGAAAGAAATATCCCCAATATTCCAATGTGGCAGTGATTCTTTTCCGGCATGAAAGAAAGCCGCTTCCATTTGCTCCAGCTCTTTTGGCAATGCAATCCAGATTTGTAAACCATGCATTTTCTTTTTCTGGTTTCTAAGATAATCAGGCGTTCTTTCGGAGTGCACAATACCCTTTCCGGCAGTCATCCAATTTACTTCACCTGGCTTGATTTCAATCGCATTGCCCAAAGTATCGCGATGCAAAATACTTCCCTCCAGTAAATAGGTAAGTGTTGAAAGTCCGATGTGCGGATGTGGTCCAACATCAAAGTTTTCGTCTTCATCAAACAATTCCGGCCCCATGTGATCCATATAAATAAAAGGCCCGATCATCCTTTTTGCCCTGAAAGGCAGCAAGCGGCCAACAATAGATTTCCCAATTCTGGCGGTTCGTTCCTGAATTACATAATGGATATCAGACATGATCAAAGTTTTTTAAAGGTGTTTGGCATGTTCTAAAAGGTTTCCCCAATAAATGAATTTGATGTTTATTAGCTTTTACTCATTTCGCTGGCTCATTTTACAATTTCATTGTCAGATTTATCCTTTTGCGGTCTAAATCAACTTCAAGCACTTTTACTCTGACTTTCTGATTGATTTTTACAACTTCATTGGGATCGCGAATAAAACGTTCGGCAAGCTGACTCAAATGCACCAGACCATCCTGATGAACACCAACATCAACAAAAGCTCCAAAAGCAGTGATATTGGTAACAATTCCATTCAGCTCCATGCCAGGTTGAAGATCACTTACTGACCTTATATTTTTAGAAAACTCGAACATTTCGAACTTCTGTCTGGGATCGCGGCCAGGCTTTTCAAGTTCATTCAAAATATCATTTAAAGTTTCCTTTCCTACATCGCTATTAATGAAATCATTGATATTGATCGCATTACGCAAGTCCTTTTTCCCAATCAAATCCGTTAATGGCATGCCGATTTGGCTGGCAATTTTTTCAACTACAGGATAGCTTTCCGGATGAACAGCACTTGCATCCAAAGGATTTATACCTTCCCTGATTCGCAAAAAACCTGCACATTGCTCATAAGCTTTTTCACCCAGACGACTTACTTTCAATAATTCTTTGCGGCTTTTAAAACCTCCTGCCTCATTGCGGTAGCGGATAATATTGGCAGCAAGTTGCGGGCCTACACCACTCACATATGACAGCAATTGTTCGCTGGCAGTGTTAAGCTCCACCCCAACGGCATTCACACAGCTTTCAACCGTGAGCACAAGGCTTTCGTGCAAAGCCTTCTGATCAACATCGTGTTGATACTGCCCAACTCCAATCGATTTCGGATCAATCTTAACGAGCTCGGCAAGAGGATCCATAAGTCTGCGACCGATGCTGACTCCACCTCTGACAGTTATATCATAGTCAGGAAACTCATCTCTTGCAACTTTTGAGGCTGAGTAAACCGATGCTCCACTCTCATTTACCATTAAAGCCATCACTTCTGTATCAAATCGGATGCCACGGATAAGATCCTCTGTTTCGCGACCAGCCGTTCCGTTGCCAACAGCAATAACATCAATTTTGTAGGAATTAACCAAATTTTTAAGCTTTTGGATCGCCTGTTTCACCTCATGATTTGGGGGGTGGGGATAAATAGTGTCATTGTGCAACAATTGACCATTTTCGTTCAAAACTACGATCTTGCACCCTGTTCTGAATCCAGGATCAATAGCAAGAACTCGTTTTGGACCAAGCGGAGGAGCAAGCAGCAATTGTCTAAGGTTTTCAGCAAAAACTTTGATGGCGACTGCATCAGCCTTTTCTTTGTACAAGGCTCTGACATCATTTTCAATGGAAGGTTCAAGCAAACGTTTCCATGAATCGGCAACAGCAAGTTTCAAATGTGAAGCAGACAAGCTTCCTTCCTTTATATAAACCCTTTCAATTATTGGCAAGGCCTTTTCATTTTCTACACTCAGTTTCACTTTCAGAAAGCCTTCATTTTCGCCACGAAAAAGTGCAAGAATCCTGTGTGAAGGTGCCTTTGCAAGCGTTTCATTCCATTCAAAATAAAGCCGGAAAGTCTTTCCCTCGTCTTCTTTCCCCTCAACAACTGCGCTACTTATGGTAGAAGTGCGATGAAAAAGTTGACGTATGCGTTCACGAATAAGCCGGTTTTCGGCAACCATTTCGGCAACAATATCTCTTGCACCTGCGAGAGCCTCTGAAATATCATTTACACCTTTTTCAGCATTTACAAAACGCCTGGCTTCCGGTTCAACCGCCTTAAATTGTTGTTCCAATAGAAATAATGCCAGAGGTTCAAGGCCTTTTTCACGGGCAATTGTTGCTCTTGTTCTGCGCTTTGGCTTGAAAGGAAGATAAATATCTTCAAGTTCCTGCATTGTTGCAGCATCTTCAATTAATTTCTTTAGCTCAGGTGTAAGTTTATCTTGTTCGGCGATACTTACCAAAACAGTTTCCTTGCGCTTATCCAAGGCTTGTAATTGCTGCAATCGTTTTTGCAAAGCAGCAATTACTTCTTCGTCCATTGAGCCTGTTTTCTCCTTTCGATAACGTGCTATAAACGGTATTGTAGCACCTTCAGCTAGCAGACTCAGTGTGTTGCGTACATTTTGATAATCTAAGTTTAGTTCCTTTGATATTAAACTTGCATAAATAGCAATTTCGTGCATGGTTATTATTTTGAAAGGGCTAATTTACGTAGAATTTTACTTCTGGTTCATCCCTTTCATTTTATTCCTTTGCCCTCATTTGATCCTATGATAAAGCAGACGAAGTTTTAGCAATCTATAATGTATTAGCCTGAGAGTCAACCAAACCTTCCCTGACTTTTGCTAAAAAGGACCGCATTCCAAGGCTGTTTTTATCCTTTATCAGATTTTTCAAATGCTCAAGGGCATCACAAATATTTTCCAACTGCGGTAAAGTATAGGGATTGAAAAGAATTTCACTTAGCAGATGATCATCTTCCGAAAGCAATCCGCGTGCAATGGTAAGATGTTTTTCGAAGGTTGTGCCGGGCGCTTCCTGATGCTTCATGCAGGCGCCAAAAACCAGCGTTGAGGCAAAGGGCACAGACAAGGAGTAAGCGATAGTCTGGTCATGTTCTTCAAAACTATAATCATGCAAACGCAGGCCAAGAGAGCCAAAAAAACTTCTGAAAAAAGCCTTTCCTTCTTCATCCGATTCCTTGATGATGACAGCATGGTGACGACTTAGGTCGTTCAAACTTGCGAAAGTTGGACCAAACATAGGATGGACCGAAACAAATCTTCGTCCTGAATTTAAATAAAAATGCTGCAAACCGTTTTTAACAGAAGCAATATCTGCCAAAATGCAATCTTCCGACAAAAATGGCAAGGCCTCTTCAAATGCTTTGCGGGTATGTTGCAGATTTGCTGAGTTTATAAGTATTTCTGGCACAAAATCAGCGATTTCTTCAAGTCGCATCATACGAATTGTATTGAAAACATAGCTCAGCCGTTTTACTTCAGGGTCATAAACAGCAACCTCATGCTGCAAACAAAGTGCATCACAGAGCCATGTGCCCATTTTTCCAGCGCCCAGAATAGCAATTTTCATACTTATGGTGTTTTATTCGTTGATGAATTATTGAGTTTGCTGTTCATTACCTTACTTTGCAGTAAAACAGACTCTTCGTGTATTGTTTCGAAAATCTTATCAACAAACTCACCTCCAAGTCCTTTTTGAACTGCTTTAAGGTTTCTGTCGCGGATAATTTCATTGTATCGTCGTGATTGAAGGATAGTGATGTTGTTTTCAAGTTTATAAATACCTATTGCTTTTGAGATTTTCATACGTTCGCTTAAAAGTTCAATAAGCTGATTATCAACATCGTCGATATGCATGCGTAAATCATCCAGAACTGTTCTTGGAATATTTTCGATATCATGTTTACGAAATTTAAGCGAATCAATCAACTGTCTGAGCTGCTGAGGGGTTATCTGCTGCTGTGCATCGCTCCATGCTTCATCAGGCCTGAAATGCGTTTCAACAATCAGACCATTGAAATTTATGTCCATGGCCTGCTGACAAATCTGAGCCAAAAGGGTTCTGTTTCCGGCAATATGACTGGGATCAGTCAATATAGGAAGTTCAGGCAGGCGACGGTGCAGTTCGATTGGAATAAGCCATTGCGGGTGGTTGCGAAACTCACTCCTGGCATAGGTACTGAATCCACGGTGAATGGCTGCAATTTGAGTTATTCCGGCCCGATTAATACGTTCAACAGCGCCAATCCACAATTCCAAATCTGGATTTACAGGGTTTTTTACCATGACAGGTATTTTTGCGCCACGCAAAGCATCGGCAATTTCCTGCACTGCAAATGGATTAGCTGTTGTGCGTGCGCCAATCCAAACGAAATCGATTCCGTATTTTAAAGCCTCGAAAACATGCTGTGCTGTTGCAACTTCGGTGCCTACATACATTCCTGTTTCCTTTTTTACCTTTTGCATCCAGGGCAAACCCTCAACGCCAACACCTTCAAAAGCTCCCGGTCGTGTGCGAGGTTTCCAAAGTCCTGCTCTGAAAATTTTTACATCCAATGCTGCAAGTGCTTGCGCAGTAGCGAGCGTTTGTTCTTCAGTTTCAGCGCTGCATGGTCCTGCTATAATGATTGGACGGCTCATGTCACAGCCAGGAAATGAAAAAGGTTCAATATTAATATTTTTCATCAGAAGAGTTTTTGAGATTAGGATTTGAAGTTTATGTTTTTGAGTCTTTGTAAAGCTTCCTTAATTCTGCTTTCCGGGGCACACAGCGAGCTGCGGAGATACATTTTTCCATTGTCTCCAAAGACATGGCCAGGTGTGAAAAACACCCCGCTTTCCATTAAAATCATTTCTGAAAGCGCTTCAGCATCAATATAATCATCTGGAATTTTTGCCCATACAAACAGGCCAGCCTGATTCTTGCTAAAACTGCAGTTCAAAACATCAAAAATTTCCCAGACAATATTTCTGCGCTGCTCATAAATTTTATTCACACTTTTATACCAGTCTGAACCCAGTGAAAGCGCAATAACAGCGGCATCCTGCAACGGCTTGAACATTCCTGAATCCATGTTGCTTTTCACCTTTAATATATGGTTGGCAAAAACCGCATTTGTTGCCGCCAAGCCCATACGCCAGCCTGCCATGTTGTGCGACTTGCTTAATGAGTTCAATTCAATTGCGATCTCTTTGCTTCCATTTACAGATAAAAGACTCATAGGATGATCGTTAAGAATAAATGCGTATGGATTGTCATTGCAGATTAAAATATTATGCAGCTTTCCAAAAGCGATTAGTCTTTCAAAAAAGTCTTTGTTGCAAACAGCACCTGAAGGCATTTGAGGATAATTGACCCACATCATTTTGACGCCATTAAGTCCATTTTTCTCTATTTGAAACAAATCCGGAATCCATCCTGTGTCTTCATTCAAGTCATAAAAAACAGGTTCAGCACCTGTAAGCCTTGCTGCAGCTGCATATGTTGGATAGCCGGGATCTGGAATCAGCACTTTATCACCTTGATTTAAAAAGGCCATTGAAATATGCATGATGCCTTCTTTTGAGCCCATCAATGGAATAATTTCATTTGATGGATTCAAATCAACTTCAAAATTGTGTTTATACCAGTCGGAGTAGGCCTTTCGCAAAGCATCGGTTCCCCTGTAGCTTTGGTATCCGTGATGTTCCGGAATTAAAGCCGATGCTTGCAAAGCTGCTATCACCTCAGGTGCCGGTGGAAGATCAGGACTTCCAATTCCCAGGTTGATTACATCAACTCCTTCAGAGCGCATTACACTGATCTGCTGTAGTTTCTGAGAAAAGTAATACTCATTCACCGATTCGATGCGCGTTGCAGGTAAGATACCCGTTGGCCTTTCTATGTCAGTTTTTCTCATATTGCAATTTTTGCAGGTATGGCATTCATTGTTCTTGATTCGTGGGTTTCATATTCACCCAACACTTCAAGTCCAATCGATAGCGGTCGGATTGCGTCAAGTGATTGTCGATAACGATGATAGTCGGAAAAACCAAGATCTATGTAAAAAAGGTATTCCCATTCTTTTCCAATTACAGGTAGGGATTGAATTTTTGTAAGACTCACTCCATAAAAAGCCAAAACACTCAGCACCCTTGATAGACTTCCTGACTCGTGCGGCAAAGAAAAAACCAATGATGATTTGTTGATGTTTTCGATCAAAGGCAACATTCCTGAGTGCGTTTGTTCTGCATGTCCTACTAATAAAAATCTGGTGAAATTATGTGGATTGGATTCTATATCAGATGCAAGTATATCCAGGTCAAACAGTTGTCCGGCAAGACGGCTTGCAATGGCTGCAATTCCTTTTCTTGATTCTTTGCGAATCATTTTAGCACTTAATGCCGTATCTTCTGTTTCAATCAGTTTTAAATGAGGGTGTTTCAATAGAAAATCTTCACACTGTGCCAAAGCCATTGGATGTGAATGCACTTCATTGAGGTCACTCAAATTCTGCCCTGGCAAAGCAAGCAACTGATGTGAGATTCTCATTTTCTGTTCCCCAAGAATTCTCATGCCACTTTTACGCATAAGGTTATAATTGGGCAAAAGGCTGCCGGCTAAAGTATTTTCCATCGCGACCAGTCCAAACATGGAAGGGCTTGCAGTAAGCCTATCGAACAATTCTCTGAAAGTCATGCACGGTATAACTTCAATCGGAAGATGGCCGAAATATTCACGTGCCGCCAGATCATGGTTGGAACCTTCGAACCCTTGTATGAAAACTTTTATCATTTTATCATTCATTTGAAAAAATTATGTCAAAAAAAAATCCCGCCTTTGGGGGCAGGATTCGCAATTTCTTTTTGTGTTTGTCATGTTAACTAAACACACGATCCTCCCCCTTTGCTTGCGCTTCCAAAATAGAAATAATAATAAAAGGAGGTTTGAGCATTCATTGTTACACGATTTACGCCGCCAAAAGTAGGATGTTTTATAAATACATTGCAAGGAAAAAATGTTTGTTTTTTAAAATAAATTCTATGTGTTTGATTGATTACGTTTTACGTTTATAAAAAAACAAGTATTCTGATGCTTGTTATAGCTTTTTTAGAAATATGAGGCTGATGGAATGCGTCCATAACATACTTGCATGTGAATATTCATGTTGAGTTTATGGCTTTTTCGCTTTCAAATGTTTTGAGTATTTTCGCAAAAAATTCAATCAACTTTTTTAAGTTTTAGAATGCAGCAATACTTGATCAATATGAGTTATAAGATTCAACAAAAAGCTACTTTTTTACAAAAATTCTTCACAATTGTTCTTTTAACTGGCCTGCTTATCACAGCAAAAACAACATGGTCTCAAAATTCTATTTCCGGAACTATACATGGTTACAACAACAAAACCATTAGTCTTTTAATGATAAGGGGCGATCAGAAACTGGCAATAGATTCTGTCAAAACCAACAGTGAAGGGCATTTCAGCATCATTCCGCGCTGGAAACTTATTCCGGGCATGTATCTTTTAAAGACCACTGAAGGGAATTCTATCCGGATTCTTTACAACAATGAAGATGTTCGTCTTGTTTCAGGTGGTGTTGATGACGCCTCAGTCGTTGATTTTGTTCAATCTGAAGAAAACAAGCTTTGGTATGAATATTTCATTTTGAAGAGCAGTACACAGTATTTGCAGGAGCTTTTGAAACCCATCATGCAGCAATATCCTCAAAATGAGCCTTTTTACCTGCAAACAAAAGAAGAATACAATAAACTTCAGGTAAGCTTGCACGAAAAAGCAAATAACATCATCTCAAGTCATCCCGAAACTATGGCTGCAAGATTTATACGAACTGATTTATTGCCACTAATTGACACTGATTTAAGCTTTGACGAACAAAGAGCCCTGCTCAAAAAGAATTTTTTTGTTGAAACTGATTTTTCTGACACTTTATTAATTCAGTCAGATATTTTATCACGTAAAATGATTGATTTCTTGTCGCTTCACCAACGTCCAAATTTGAGTATGCCTGAGCTTCAGCTCGAATTCATCCGCGGTCTTGATGCGATACTACAGCTTGCATCGGTTGAGAAGAAAATGTATTTATTTGTGATTGAATTCTTTATTGAAGGTTTCTATCAAATGGGACTGACGGGGGTAAGCGATTTTTTAAGCACTTTGCCTCACCTGAACAGCGATTGCATGGATGTAGAAACACTGATGCAAATTGAGCAGATCGTAGGTCCTCATCGAAAAATTATCACCGGATCAGCGGCTCCTGAAATTGTTTCAGTTGATATTCATGGAAATCCATTTGACCTCAAAAAACTTGAAAGCGGAAAAACGATTCTTGTTTTTTGGTCGATAACATGTCCATACTGTCTTGAACTTTTACCAGAATTGAAACAGTTTGGGAAAGAAAACCCTGAAGCGACAATCGTTTCAATCATCATGAGTCCCAATAGCAGCACTTTAAAAAGTCTGATTGAACAAGGAGAACTCGACTGGATTCATATCGCAGACGGAAAAGGCTGGGACAGTCCAATCGTTGAATCCTATATGATTTACGGAACCCCTACCCTTTTTCTACTTGATGCTGATAAGAAAATTCAATCCAAACCTTCTGGTATGGCAGAGTTGAAAGCAATCTTTAAATTGAAATAGCAGGTTGCACAACAAACCATTATCTTAGATAATTTGACCAAATATGGTTATAACTATTTATATTCTAATCGACTACATCTTCACTCAATGTTATTTTTTAGCTTAAAAAGCGTTAATGATCAGTCTCAAATTTTTAAATCATCCCGAATGTTCCATATGTAAGGGATTCATTATTTTTGGCAATTGAAAAAGAAACCCTTTATGTATAACAAATCGAAATTACTGCTTTCAGTTCTGATTGTTCACTTCACATTCATTTTTATGCCAGTCCAAGGTTTTTCCCAACTCCAGATGCCGGCATCTGAAAGTGAGAATCGTTGGGTTGACTCGGTTTACAATAGTCTTGGCATTGCGGAAAGGATAGCGCAGCTGATGGTTGTCAGAGCCAATCAGCCGGATCAGACATATGATGCACGCATTGATGAATACATAAAGAAGTACAATATTGGAGGGGTTACTTTCTTTAAAGGTAAACCGGAACAGCAATTGCTTCAGACAAACCGTTGGCAGCAACTTTCGAAAACACCCCTTTTTATTAGCATCGATGCAGAATGGGGATTATCCATGCGGCTTTCCGGCACTGTCTCATACCCTTTACAAATGACGCTTGGTGCAATTGAAGACGACAACCTCATATTTGAAATGGGACGTCAGATTGCTGAACAGTGCCAACGCTTGGGTATCCACATCAACTTTGCACCGGTGGTGGATGTGAACAACAATCCGGCAAATCCGGTAATTGGAATGCGTAGTTTTGGCGATACTCCTGAAATAGTTTCGAGCAAAGGAATTGCTTATGCACGAGGATTAAAGGCAGGAGGTGTCATTGCTACTGCCAAACATTTTCCTGGTCATGGAGACACTCAAAATGACTCCCATTACACCTTACCGGTGATTCTTCACTCAAGAAGTCATCTCGATTCAACAGAACTCATTCCTTTTAAGAAAATCATTGATGACGGTGTTGATGGCATTATGATAGCACATCTTGACATTCCATCGCTTGATAATAAAACAAATACGCCTTCTACACTTTCAGAGAAAGTTGTTACTGATTTATTAAAAAAGGAATTAGGTTTCCAGGGACTTATTGTTACCGATGGGCTTGATATGAAGGGTGTTACTTCCATTCACCCCCCCGGAACAATTGAGCTTCTGGCATTAAAAGCAGGAAATGATATCCTTCTCCTGCCCGAAAATGTGCCTTTGGCAATTGAAATGATTAAAACTGCCATCGAAAAAGGTGAGCTTCCCGAAAGCCGTCTGGAAGAAAGTTGCCGGAAAGTGCTGAGATATAAATACAGAGCAGGCCTTAATGCATACAGGCCTTCATTTACTGAGCAGCTGAACGCTGACCTCAACAAGCAGGAATATAAAAACCTGGCAAACAAACTTATTGCTGAAGCCATTACAATCGTAAAAAATGATGGCATGATCCCGCTGGAAAAAGACAATTTAAAATGGGCATTGCTTACTGTCGGTTCTGAAAAAGCCTCTTCCATGAATGGAATTCTTTCGGAAGCTGGATTTAAGACCACAACATTTCAGCTCAATAAAAATGCAACTAAAGAACAGATCTCAAGCCTTCAAAATCAATTAAAAAGCTTCGACAGAATCATCATAAATATTCAAAGCACTAATATTTTAGCCAACAGAAAATTTGGTATTGAGGATGCTGCAATTGCTTTTCTTAACGAGCTTTCGAAAAGCAAGTCTTTAATACTGAATGTTTTTGCTTCACCATATGCATTAGACTTTTTGAAAATCAACGAAAACTACAAGGCCATTGTGATAGGTTATCAGGATCGGCAAGATGCTGTTAAAGCTGTTTCCGAAATTGTTTTAGGAAAAAAGCAGGCTTCAGGAAAGCTTCCGGTTACATTGAAAACCGGATTTCCTGCAGGACATGGAATCACAGCTTCGGTCATAAATTACGAGACAGCGCCTGTAAAAATTGAATTTTTTGAACCTTCATTTCAAAATGTGCTTAATGAAAAGTTTATCAGAAAGATTGATTCTATTGCACTCGACGGAATACAGAAAAAAGCTTATCCGGGTTGTCAAATCGTGGCTTTGCATGATGGAAATCTGATTTACAGCAAGTCATTCGGCCATCTTACCTACGAAAAAACTGACCCTGTAACCGATACAACCATCTATGATCTTGCTTCTTTAACAAAGGTGTTGGGATCAACATTGGCCATGATGAAGCTTTATGAAGACAGCCTTGTTTCATTAGACGCCAATCTTGGATATTTTTTCCCTTACATGAGAAAAACGGATAAAGCAGAAATCAGGCTTATCGACATTTTAACACATCAATCCGGCTTTGACGGATGGATTGCTTATTATTTAAAAACTATAAATAAAGACGGATTTGACCCAAAAATCTACAGCAATTTCATGAGTCCGGAATTTCCATTGAGAGTTGCCAAAGACCTTTATATATACAGAGCCTATAAGCATAAACTTTTTGATGAAATTGTTAAAAGCAAGCTGAAAACAAAGGAATACCGATATAGTGATCTAGGATTTTACTTTATTCCGGAGATTGTATCACTCGTAACAAATGAAGAGTTTGACATCTACCTGCAAAAACGATTTTACGGGCCACTTGGTTTAAAACACCTGGCTTTCAGACCACTTTTTCACTTCCCTGAAGCACAAATTGCACCAACTGAAAACGACGTAGAGTTTCGAAAGCAACTTTTAAGAGGCACAGTTCACGATCAGGGAGCAGCTTTAATGGGAGGCATTTCAGGGCATGCAGGCTTGTTTGGCAACGCAATGGATGTTGCCAAAATAATGCAGATGCTTCTCAATGATGGCAGCATTAACGGCGTTCAATATCTGAAACCTGAAACCGTGAAATACTTTATTACAGCACATTTTGCAGATAAAAAAAATCGGCGTGGAATCGGCTTTGATAAGCCTCCGTTGAATAAAAACGATAAAGGCCGGTCGATGGCTGATTCAGCTTCAATGCAATGTTTTGGACATACAGGTTTTACAGGCACTTTTGCTTATGCCGATCCGGCAAACAAACTTGTTTTGGTTTTCCTCTCAAACCGTGTTTTCCCCGATGCTAAGGATAACCTGCTTGCAAAAATGAATATCAGATCCAAGATTCATGACTTGTTTTATCAGGCATTGAAAACAAGTACAGCAATGAAATATTTAAGTAATTAATTGATATTTAAATTTATAAGAAATTTTGGGATAGAATATTTTTTAGATTTAAAGAAAAGTACATAAAAGAAAAATTTGAAAAAAGATAAATATGAAGAAAGATACCATCAAATCAATTTTACTCTGGACTTTGTCAGTGGTCCTGATGTTGGCACTTGCAATTTATCAACGGACGACTGGTCCTACTTACCCTGTGCGTGGTAAGGTCGAGATTAAAGGAGAGACTGTCAAATTCAAGCTTCTGAGAAGTCATGATACAGGCATTGATGCCCCTGTAGAAATTGCAGTCCCGGAAGGCATTAAAGCTGTCTTTAGGTATAAACGCTATAAAAGTCATGATGAATGGACTGCCGTGGAGCTTTCTGAGAAGGACGGCAAAATAAAGGTAGGCGTGCCAAATCAGCTGCCTGCTGGAAAAGTACAGTATCAGATTGCCCTGATGGATGGCGAAAAAGCTTATCCCCTGACCGAAGAACCTATCATAATACGTTTTAAAGGTGTTGTACCAGACTTTGTGCTAATTCCACATATATTTTTTATGTTTTTCGCTATGGTTTTCAGCATACGTACAGGCTTTGAAGCTATTTTGAGAAGAAATAAAACCTATAGGTTTACTTCAATTACACTATTTTTATTACTTCTTGGAGGTCTTATTCTTGGTCCTATTGTTCAAAAATACGCCTTTGATGCATACTGGACAGGCTGGCCCTGGGGGCATGACTTAACAGATAATAAAACCATAGTTGCATTTATTTTCTGGCTTATTGCCTGGTTTGTTCTCAGAAAAAAACCTGAAAATCGTTTGTGGCCTTTAGTTGCAACTTTTATTATGCTGGCGGTTTATTTGATTCCGCACTCTGTATTAGGCTCCGAACTTGATTTTACTGAACTTGAACCCCATCCGAACCAAACTGAAATAACCCAATGACAATTATCATCATCGCTTTTACTGCGCTTTTCTCGATTCTCGCCTTCAACAACATTGATTTATTTCACCAGCTGAAGTTTAATGCATGGCTCATAAAAACCAAAAAGCAAGGCTGGCGATTTTTTACCTATGCTTTTGTGCATGCCGGTTGGACGCACCTTGCAATAAATATGTTCGTACTTTATTCTTTTGGCCGCAATATCGAGAGCAGCTTTAACAGCATCTTCGGTTTCCCAAAGGGCCTTTTCAATTATGGAATGTTGTATGTTGGAGGTATTATTTTTTCGACACTTTTCGATTTTGGCAAACAAAAGAACAATCCCTATTATGATGCCGTTGGAGCATCTGGTGCTGTTGCTGCAATAGTCTTCGCAAGTATTTTAATTGATCCCAAAATGTCGCTCTTTTTGTTTCCGATCCCAATTCCCATACCAGCCTATATTTTTGGAGGCCTTTACCTGATTTATTCGGCATATATGGGCAAACGCGGACAGGATAACATTGGGCATTATGCTCACTTTTTCGGTGCTGTTTTTGGATTTGTTTTCACGCTGCTTCTAAAACCAAGCCTGCTAAATGAATTTATTCAACATTTTTTAGGATAAAGCAGCAGCATATTAAGCTCAAAAAAGGCTGTGTTGCAGTAAGATACTTAACGCTTTCTCTAGAAATAAAACTAATAATTGATTTTCACTTACTTAGAATCAATTCATTTCCGGATTGACTGGAAAACTACGCCATAAATCGTAGGTTGGTCCCATTCTTTGCAAAAAGTGATTCCACATTTTGTTGGACTTTGTTTTAAGTAAGGAATTTAGATTGGTTTCTGAAACTACCCATGCATTGCGCTTCAATTCACCTTCAAGCTGCAGCGATTCCCAACCGGAGTAGCCCAGAAAAAATCTAATATTTTCACTTTTAAGCAACCCGATTGTCATTAACTCTTTTACGGCTTCAAGTTCGCCTCCCCAGTATAATCCGGGAATAATCTCTTCACTTCCAGATATTTCATTGCCCAATGTGTGCATAAAAAACAAGTTATCAGTCTGTACAGGTCCACCGAGATAAACCATTGCATCAAATGGAGGAAAATCAAGAACAATATCATTAAAATGCGAACCCGAAGGCTTGTTCATTACGAGGCCAAATGTGCCGTCCAAATTATGCTCTACCAGCAGCACAACAGATCTGCCAAAATAAAAATCGCCCATGAAAGGTTCTGCAATCAAAGCTCTGCCTTTTGCAGGCTTCAGATCGTTGCTCTTTATTTGAATAAGTTTTTCCATGTCTCTTGCAATTTTTGAGAAGATTGACGTTTTTATCAATCTATTCTCTAATTTTACAGCTCAATCAAAAAATGTACCATACATTGGCAGCATACACACACAACGAAAAATTCCATAATCTGAGAAAGCAGTATGCATTTTTCGAATTCCAAAGTTATACAATTACAGAGGAATCTGATTGCTTTCGGTTGATTTTTAACTTTAATTTAGCAAATGAATTTACTTTTCAACCACAATCGGTTATTTGGAAAAGAGATTTTTTTGTTAAGAATCCTGATAAAATGCTGCTTGAAACACTGGCATTTCAAATTGGAATGGTCGAACTTATCAGCTACTGGAAAGCAGCCTGCCCCCCTTTGGTGATTATAAAACCCTTCAATTTGTCCGAGAATCAGATTTTATGGTGGAAAAAGCTTTATTTCAATGGTTTAGGGGAGTTTTTTTACATTAACGGCATTAATATTGAGTTTGATAATTTCCTTGAAATCCAGTGTGATTCAGCATTAGAATTTAGTAAGATTTCTGTTTCCGGATCTGATAAAGTCATTGTTCCGGTAGGAGGAGGTAAAGATTCTGTCGTAAGTCTGGAGTTACTTCTTCAGAATGATTTCGACATTATTCCGCTTATAGTTAATCCAAGGAAAGCAAGTGCCGGATGTGCTGCTATTGCAGGATTTCCACCTGAAAAATGCATCATCATCGACCGAAACATAGACAATGAACTCATCCGGTTGAATGCAATGGGATTCCTGAACGGACATACCCCTTTCTCTGCTTTACTTGCTTTTATTTCAGCATTTGCTGCTGTTTTGACAGGCATAAAAAACATTGCATTATCAAATGAATCAAGCGCAAGTGAATCAACTGTGCCGGATACCAATGTGAATCATCAGTACAGCAAATCGATTGAATTTGAAGAAGATTTCAGAAATTACCTCAACACCCATATTTGTGAGCAATTGAACTATTTCAGTTTGCTCAGACCTTTGAATGAACTCCAGATTGCTTCTGTTTTCAGTAGATTTGAAGCATATCATTCCGTTTTTAAAAGCTGCAATGTTGGCAGCAAAACAGATTCATGGTGCTGCAATTGTCCAAAGTGTCTGTTTACATGGCTCATGCTTTCGCCGTTTCTTCCTGAAAAAAAACTAATCGGTATTTTTGGAAATAATCTGTTCGAAAATCGCTCTCTTCAATATACCCTTGATGAACTTCTGGGAAAAACCGAAGCCAAGCCTTTTGAATGTGTTGGCACCGTTGAAGAAGTGGAAACGGCAGTAAAAAATCTTCTTTTGATGAAAGGAAACGGTCAAATACCATTGTTGGAAAAATATTCTAATCCTAATTTTGTTAAAGCGAAAAATGATATCGAAACTTTACTAAGTCAGTTTGACACGAATCATTTTCTGGAATTGAAATTTGAAAAAATTGTCAGGAGGGCAATTTATGGTTGAAAAAATCATCAATGAGCTAACCGGAAAAAGGATTCTGATTCTTGGATATGGCAAAGAAGGCCGCTCAAGCTTAAAATTTTTGTCAAATTACAATGTGAATGCAGAAATTGGAATAGCAGATCAAAACCTGCCATTAGAGGATATTGAAATTTTGAAAAACAAACAAAATATTTCAATCCACAGTGGCGCCAATTACCTTGAATCTGTTGCCGGATATAACTTCATCCTTAAAGCGCCCGGTATACCTTCGCGGTATCTTTCGTTGAAACAAGACCAAATCTTAAGCTCGCAGACTGATTTATTTTTGATGGCATTTCATGATCAGACTATTGGGATTACTGGTACCAAGGGAAAAAGTACAACCGCAAGTCTCGTCTATCATTTATTGTCACAATCCGGAAAACCAGGTTTGCTGACCGGCAATATTGGCATCCCTTGCTTTGATATCATCCCTGATATTTGTCCGGAAACACATGTCGTTTTCGAACTTTCGGCCAATCAACTGGAAAATATCTTTCATTCACCTCATATTGCCCTGTTTCTGAATCTCTTTGAAGAACATCTGGATCACTTTGGCACTTTTGAAGCGTACAAGAATGCAAAAATGAATATTTTCAAATACCATAGCTCAAGTGATTTCCTGATTATCCATAAAGATTTTTCCTATTTGGCAGAAGGAAATCTTCAATCCAATGTTTTGATCTATCCATCTTATGAAATGTCGATTTATGATGCAGATAATCTAAAAGGAGCACATAACAGACATAATATTCAGGCTGCTGTTTTAACCGCAAAAATATTGGGCTTAAACGAAGCAGATATTTTTTCAAAACTAAAGACTTTTAAAGGTTTGCCTCACAGATTGGAATTTGTTGATGATAAAAGTGGAATTACTTTTTATAATGACAGTATTGCAACTATTCCAGAAGCTACTATTGCTGCTTTGGAAGGTTTGGGAAAAGTAGACTGGCTGGTGATTGGCGGTTTTGACAGAGGAATTAATTATGAGATACTGGCAAATCACCTTCTAAACAATCCGGTAAATCATGTTTTTTACACAGGCAAGGCAGGGAAACGGATAATTGAGCTGCTAAACAAAGAACATCATTCCATTGATATTAAAGCATTTGATAAACTTGATGAGGTTTTTGATGCTATCCGTGAAAGGGGAAAATCAGGCGATGTTTGTTTGCTTTCGCCAGCTGCAGCCAGTTATGATCAATATCGGAATTTTGAGCACAGAGGAGACACTTTTAAAGAACTGGCAATTCAATTCACTAGAAATACCTTTTTGGAAAAATAATCCAAAAGTGTATTCTTGATTCATTTAAGTTTCGACAAAATTATTTTACTGCCTTTTTCGCAATCTTTTTTGCAGATATTTTCTCAGTAACCGCTATAGCATTAGTAGTAGCGTTCTTGCGCGGGCGTCTGACTCCATAAGAGCCCATGACGATTTTGCCGCGTCTGGTTTTTTTATCTCCTTTTCCCATAACCACAATTTTTTATTAAAATTTCATCAATTTCCTACAAAATTAATAGAAGTAGAAAAAACTGTCAAGTTTCCACTTTCTAAAGCAAGAATGATTTTGCTGAAATATTACAATTTCCACTTGAAACTATAAGAAAGTTAAAAGAATAAATCAATGCAATTTTGACCTTGTCAGACAAGGAAACGAGCAAACAATAAAGGTTCAAATGAGTCTTTCAATAAGGACCAGGCTTTGTTGGCGTGATTGCTGAGTTTGTTTTGTTAAAAAGTTCAGGTCGAGCTGAATTATACGCATCTGGTGTTTTGATCACATCATCCTCACCCATCATGATGCTGATGACTTCATCAATTCCTATTCCTCTGTATGTGGGTGGTGGATCGAAAAAGTCAATCGGAATTTCAGCCTTTCTAACAGTAATAACCTCCATTTCGCTTTTCCCTAAGGTTGTAGGAATAACCGACCTGAGCACCAATCCTTTACTGATTATTTCAAGCCATTCCTTACTCTCACGATAAACTGAAAGCATTGATGGCCGGCTGAAAACACGCATCATCTCATTCAATTTAACAAGATTCAAATCTTTATAAGGCAGTACCTCGTGTGTAATCCAAAACTCCTCGAGGGTAATGCTATCAAGCACAAACAAATATTTCTCAGCTTGATAGTCAACTATTTTCATGGATGAATCAATTGCAAGTAATTTAGCATTGTCAGGCAAAGAACTATCTGTAACACCAACTTTCATTTCATTCAACACTTTCTGAAAATCAGCCTCAGCTTCAATCCTATCTCGCTCAGGCATTTGCTGTATCATTATAACAATCTGAGTCTCAATTGTATTGAACAAAGCAGTCTTTAAAGAATCAGGCTTACCACTCCAATATACGCTCATCTTTGGAAAAATAACAGTAACATATTCATTTTCCAAATCAAATATAAAAGAGGATGTTTGATTTTCCACACGTAATTTTTGATCCTGGATAAAAACACTTTGCATGGTTAAATTACCAAATTTGTCTTCCCTTTTCTCAACAATGAGCCATCCTGCCAGCAAGTTTGTTGCAAACGTCAAAAAAATAAAAAGAAATAAAAAGTCAAAATGTTTAAATTTCATGATAAAAATTCAAATAAATTATCAACAGTCTCATTATATGATATTTAGCATATTTGTCATTCAAATATCAAAAGAACAAATTTTTTATAAATCACTCAAAGATAAAAAAATACATGAAAGGCTATTTTAGAAAGGAAAAAAAAAGTACTTTTGCACCTCTAAAATTGCATCATATCATGGCTAAACAAAAAGGCATTATTACAAAAGGTGACGAAAAACTAGAAGTTGTAGAGGAAGCACTAAGCAAATCTGAACGTTTTATTGTTGAAAACCAAAAAATTATCACTATAGTTGTTACTGTGTTGGTAGTTGTGGTCTTGGGATATCTTGGAATTAACCGTTATTATCTTGAGCCCCGTGAAAAAGAAGCTCAAGTTCAGATTTTTATGGCTGAAAAGTATTTTGAATCCGATTCATTGAACAGAGCCTTATATGGTGATGGAAACAATATGGGATTTCTTGATATCATTGACGAGTTTGGCTCAACCAAATCAGGAAATCTTGCTAAATATTATGCAGGTGTTTCTTTCCTGAAACAAGGTGAATTTAATGAAGCTATAAAGTATTTGAATAAGTTCAAAGGAAGAGATAAAATTGTTGCATCACTTGCAATTGGAGCAAATGCAGATGCGCATCTTGAGCTTAACGAAATTACCAAGGCAGCTGACTTATATTTAAAAGCTTCACAAAAAAACAGCAATGAGCTCACTACTCCTATGATGTTGTTTAAAGCCGGAAGAGCATATGAGTTAGATAATAACTTCAAGAAAGCCGCTGAAATGTATGAAAAAATTCAAAAAGAATACCCTTCTTCAACTGAGGGCAGAAATATAGAAAAGTATCTTGCAAGAGCAAAAGCTCTAAGTGTAAAATAATTCTCAAAATATTCCATTTTGAAAAACCTGACAGCATTGCTGATCAGGTTTTTTTATTAGCTTTGACTGGCTGTTTGAAACCAAATCTACCACACAACACTTTTTGTTTTGTAAAATATTTTTAAGTCCTTCATATTAAAAATCAATGAATCGCAAGTCAATGAGAATAGTTTTCTTTGGAACCCCGGAGTTTGCTTCAGCACAACTTGAAAATCTTATCAAGAACAACTTCAATATTGTCGGGGTGGTTACAGCTCCTGACAAGAAGGCCGGTCGTGGAAAAACTCTTTCATCATCTCCGGTAAAAAAGGTTGCAAATGAATTTGCGATTCCATTACTTCAGCCAGAGAGTCTTAAAAATGAAACATTTATCACTGAATTAAAGAATTTAGGCGCCGACCTTTTTATTGTAATTGCGTTTCGAATGCTTCCGGAGGTTGTATGGACACTGCCTCCTTTGGGCACCATTAATCTTCATGCTTCATTGCTCCCGCAATACAGGGGTGCGGCGCCCATCAACAGAGCCATTATGAATGGAGAATCAGAAACAGGTCTGACTACATTTTTTATCAACAGTAAGATTGATCATGGAAATATTATTCTTCAAAAGAAACTGAAGATCGGAACTGAAGAGAATTTCGGTGAATTGCACGACAGAATGATTGAAGACAGCAAAGGAATGATCTTACAAACAATTGAAAAGATAGCAACTGGCGAAATAAATCTTATTGATCAGAATGATTTCATTTCTACAGATACTAAATTAAATGCAGCTCCAAAAATATTCAAAACTGACTGTGTGATTGATTGGACAGGTTCGGGGGTTTCGATTTATAATCATATCAGGGGGCTGAGTCCTTATCCGGGAGCAATAGCAACATTTTTTTCATCAACTGGCAAGGAAATCGAGTTAAAACTTTTTCAATCAAGATTTGAGCCTGATATTTCTAGTGATGGCAGTCTTACCCTTTTGACAGACAACAAGACTTTTTTAAAGGTTGCATTAGAGGATGGTTTTATTTTTCTTGAAATGTTACAGCAAGCAGGAAAAAAGGTCTTGAAGGCAAATATTTTTCTACAAGGATTCAATTTTGAAGGTTTTTGGCAAGCCAAACCATAAAATATTATCCTTCGATACACTGCTGAAAACCGCTGCACTACAACAAAATTTCTATTTTCGGACTGCAAAAAAGTGCTTTTTCTTGAAAAAACAACATTTTTTTTAATAAAACAACATTTTTTTTCACTTTTTTTATCAAAGCCCTTGCATTTGTTCATTTATAGTTTATTTTTGTGTATTATTCGACCAATATTCTAACTAATATCCAAAAAGATGAACAAAGCTGAATTAATCGATGCAATGGCCGCAGAAGCCAATTTGACCAAAGTAGAAGCAAAAAAAGCATTAGATGCTTTTATTGGAGCTACATCTAGTGCTTTAAAAGAAGGTGACAAAGTTACTCTTGTAGGCTTTGGCACTTTTTCCGTTTCAGGAAGATCTGAAAGAAAAGGACGCAACCCACAAACTGGAGCAGAAATTAACATTGCTGCAAAAAAAGTTGTGAAATTTAAACCAGGTGCCGAACTGTCTGCTACGGTAAAATAGTTTTTACCATTAAAGAACGAAAAGCTCCTTTGATAATCAAGGGAGCTTTTTTTATAATAAAAAGTTTAGACTAAAGAAAGACCACGCTTACTTTATAAAAGAATCAACAGAGAGTGCAATGATCATAACCAGGACAAAATAATTGATTCTCATAAAATAAAAGAAAGGATTAAATATTTTTTTGCTACTCAAAATACCTGAAAACACAAGCACCAACCAGAAAACAGCTACTAAAACCAACAAAGTAATTACACTGGAATGAATAACTCCAAAGAAAGGAATCATCAATGCAGAAACAGCTGTTGCAAAAATCCAGATAAATGTAATGTATCTAATCTGTTTTTCATCATAAAGTTGGGTAATGGAGGGATAACCGGCTTTGACATATTCATCCCCATATTTAAGCATCAGCAACCAGAAATGTGGCACTTGCCAAATGAAGAAAAAGAAGGCCAAAATTAGTGTTTGGGAAGAAAACAATTCTCCTCCGCCTGCAACCCAACCCACAATTGGAGGTATTGCGCCAATGACTGAGCCTGGAATCACCGCAAAAGCTGTTTTCCTTTTCATTGGAGTATAGATTCCATTGTACCAGATCAATGCGAGCAGGCCAAGCTGGAATCCAACAAAATCTGATCCCAAATAGATGAGTGATGAGCCAATTACTGAAAGAATAATGGCAACAATGAGGGCACCTGAACGACTGATACGACCCGATGGGATGGGTCTGTCGCTTGTACGCTTCATTAAACGATCTCTGTCGCTATCCTGCACATGATTTAAAGCGGAAGACCCACAAGCTAGGATAAAAATTCCAACGGTAGGTAAAATTAAACCTGTATCAAAACTACCTTTAGCAAGCAGATATCCAGCAATTGTAGTCAGAGCAACAGCAAAGGTGATTTTGATCTTGCTCAATTCAGCAAGTAACAAAAGTTTTTCTTTAATCATTTAAACATTTCATTAATAAGGACTTAATCTCCTCTTTATTAAATTACCGGAATTTATTCCAATGTTTTGATATAGTCGATAATATCTTTGATTTGTTCATCGGTGATATTATCATATGCAATCATCAGACCTTTCATATATCCTTTGACTATATCAGCATTTGGTTGTCTGATAGACCGTATGAGATATTCATCATCGACAACAATTTCTCTGTCTTTTCCATCAGTTTCAACAATTTCGCTTTTCCCATAAAGTCCTTTGAAAGATGGGCCGATAATTTTGCTGCCATCCTGAGAATGGCAAGTGAGACAGGCATTCTGTTTAAGTAAAGTTAGTCCGGGATGTTCATCTGTAATACTTGTTACCGTGGTCAGCCAGTTTTGATAAGCGCTTTCAGATACAACTGTAACGCTGGAAAGCATATAACTGTGAAGCTGCCCGCAATACTCGGCACAAAGAACATCGAAGCGACCTTCCTGTGTTGCCTCAAACCACATAAAGTTATTTTTTCCAGGCACCATGTCCTCTTTAATCCTAAAAGCAGGCACGAAAAATGAATGTAAAACATCTCTTGAAATAAGATTCAGTTTGACAGGCTTTCCGATAGGCACAACAAGCGTATCAGTGATTCTGCCGTCAGGATATTCAAAAGAAAATTTCCACATCTGTGCATATGCATTTATTTCCATTGCTCCATCCGGAACCTGGCGCATAGGCTTATAGCCAATCCAGCCAAAATAAAACATAACCATCACCAGAATTGTTGGGATGGCTGTCCAAATAATCTCAAGCCGGTGATCACCTTCAATGTTGGAAGCTACCGGATTTCGTTTTTTATTGTACCTGAAAACAAAAAACAGCATCACAATGGTGATTCCTAAAAGGAAAAACAATGAGATACCTGTTATTATATAAAGTGACAGGTCAACACCATCGGCAAAAGTTGAAGCGGATGTTCTCATATTGAATTATCGGTTTAAGTATTCAATGGCAGTTAACACAGTAAATGCAACAAATAAAACAACTACAAGCAAAATAAGCCAGGAATATATTTTCTTTTCGTACTTAAGATGCATAAAATAATAAGCCACAACAATCACTTTTATTGTTGCGATCAATAAGGCGGTTGCTACTGATAAAGTAGCCAGGTTAGCTCCAAAAACTGAAACGACAACTGTAACTACAGTTAGCAAAAGAAGCGCTGCAAGGGTGCTGAAATGCTCTTTATAACTAGCTATATGGTGCGTTTCATGCTGATCTTCGTTGTGATGATTTTTATGATTTTCCATGACAATTATCAATGTATGAGGTAAAACAACGGAAACAGATATATCCAGATGAGGTCAACCAGGTGCCAGTACAATCCTGCGTTTTCGGTTAAAGTGTAGTTTTCTGAATGAACCTGTCCTTTTTTGGTGCGGTAAATTACAACAGCAATAAGCACTGCACCTATTATAATGTGCAAAGCATGAAGCCCTGTCATAAAAAAATAAAGGAAGAAAAACAGTGCCTCTCCTTTTGGAAGATTACTGTAGTATTCCATTCCCGGAAAAAATCCATGATGTATTTTGGCACTCCATTCAAAATATTTAATGATCATAAAAACAAGCGACAAAATAAGTGTGGTTGCCAGAAGTTTTATGGAGAGAATGCTGTTTCCTTTTTGAATTGCGGTAATTGACATTGCTATGGTCATGCTGCTCACAAGAAGCACAACCGTGTTAATAGTTCCCATTGCAACATTCAACTCAAAAGATGAGAGTAAAAAAGCATCATGATTCATCAAACGGTAAACCATGTATACAATAAACAAACCTCCAAAAAGCAGAAGTTCAGTGAATAAAAAGAGCCACATGCCCATTTTCGAGGCTTCTGCATCACGGTTGTGGCCAGAGTTGGGTAAAACAAAACCAGTAGCGTGTTCCATGGTATTATTCGTTTATGGTTGGTTTATTCTCGTAATCGTAAGGGCCGTTTTTTGGAATAACAGGCATTCTGTCAAAATTTTGCACAGGAGGTGGAGACATTGTTTGCCATTCGAGTGTAATTCCACCCCATGGATTCCTTCCTACACCACGCTTTCCTTTATAGAAGCCAGCAATCAGGTTGCCTAACATCAGAAGCAATCCCACTGCCAAAACCCATGAACCATAGGTGCTGATCATATTGGGAAGATGAAATTCCGGTAAATAATCGTAATAACGGCGGGGCATTCCCATTAAACCGGCAATAAGCATAGGAAAATAAAGTAAATTAAAACCAATAAAAAAGATTGTGAATGCAATATTGGCCACTTTAATATTATACATTCTTCCCCATATCTTTGGATACCAGTAGTGTAGCGCGCCAAAGAAAGCAAAACCTGTACCTCCAAACATTACATAATGGAAATGACCTACCACAAAATAAGTGTCATGCAAGTGAATATCCGTTGCCAGCGCACCAAGTATAAGCCCTGTAAAACCACCAATCATAAACTGGAAAATAAACGCCAGGGCATACAAAAGCGGTGGTTGAACGTTAATCGATCCTTTATATAAGGTGGCTACCCAGTTGAAAACTTTTATGGCTGTAGGTATTGCAACCAAAAATGTTAAAATGGAGAAAATAAATCTGGCGGTGCCACTCATCCCCGAAGTAAACATATGGTGTCCCCAAATAAAATAGCCAACAAAAGCTATCGCCAGACTTGAAAATGCAATTGCTTTATATCCAAAAATTGTACGCTGACTGAATGTAGGAAGCAACTCGGAAATTATTCCAAAAGCTGGCAATGCCATAATATACACCGCAGGATGTGAGTAGATCCAAAACAAGTGTTGATACAAAATTGGATCACCACCGATTGAAGGGTCAAAAAGCCCTACGCCCAGTGCTCGTTCGGCTACAATCATTAGCAGTGTAATTCCTATAATCGGGGTTGCGAGCAGCTGTATCCATGAAGTTGCATACAAAGACCATGCAAACAAAGGCATTTTCAGAAAAGTCATTCCCGGAGTTCGCAGTCTGTGTATGGTGACGATAAAATTCAAACCAGTAAGGATTGATGAAAAACCGAGAACAAAGGCAGCAAGCACTGACATTGAAACATTGGTTGTCGTATTAACGCTGTAGGGCGCATAAAAAGTCCAACCTGTATCGGCAGGTCCATCACCGAAAACCAGCGTTGACAATGCCATGATTGCACCAATGATGTAAATCCACCACGACAAAAGATTCAATCTGGGAAATGATACATCATCAGTACCCAACATGATCGGAAGGAAGAAATTTCCAAAAACAGCCGGTATACTCGGAATGATAAAAAGGAAAATCATGATAACACCATGAAGGGTGAAAATCTGATTGTAGGTCTGTGCTTCGACAAGATCTTTGCCGGGATTCAGTAATTCATATCGCATCAAAAGGCCAAGTGTAACTCCCACAAGAAAAAAGGTCATCAGGGAATATAAATAAAGCAGGCCAATACGCTTATGGTCGACACTGAATATCCAGGAAAAGATACCTTTCTTTGCCTGAAAAAAATTAATGTTAGCAGTTGCGGTTGCCATATTGATTTAAAGATTAGTGGTTTTTCTTCTACGTTTTTCAGAAACT
>JAGXRB010000315.1 GCA_018336075.1 Bacteroidota bacterium | reverse complement strand
GTGAAATTGTTTCAACAGTTTCCGACATATTATTGCCATCAAAAGGAATCACTTTCCAGCCAAAAGCCTCATATTTTGCGCCCAGATCGCCCAGAGGCATGATTTTATCAACCGGCCCGTCAATCTGCTGACCGTTATAGTCGATGATTGCTATAATGTTGTCAATTTTGCGCGCACCTGCATGAAGTACGGCTTCCCAAATCTGACCTTCCTGCTGCTCACCATCGCCCATCAACACAAAAACAAGACCCGGATCATTGTTAAGTCTTTTAGCCAGCGCTGCGCCAATGGCCACTGAAAGGCCTTGCCCGAGCGAACCACTTGCAACTCTCACTCCCGGCAGCTCTTCCAAGGTTGCAGGATGGCCCTGAAGCCTTGAATGCATTTTGCGGAAAGAAGCAAGCTCCGAAACCGGAAAGTATCCTCTGCGTGCCAAAACGCTGTAAAATAACGGACTGATATGGCCATTGGATAAAAAGAATAAATCCTCATTCTGACCATTCATGTCAAATTTTTCAGGATTGATATTCATTTGATCAAAAAATAGTGCCGTCAACAGGTCGGCGCAGCCCAATGAACCACCCGGATGGCCTGATTGACATGCGTGAACCATGCGTACAATATCACGTCTTACTTGCGTGGCGGTTTGTTCTAATTTGTGAATGTTATTCATTTTAAATGTATTGAAAAAAAAACGCAGGCAAAACACAAAAAAATGCAGTTTGCTTTCAGGTGGCAAAAGTAAGGAATTAGATTGGAAATGTTTTATGCGAATCGATCACGAATTTTTTCAGTCTGAAACAGAATGCGCAAAATCTTGCCTGATTCTTTTGGGAAGCGGATTTGAGAGCATGAAAGCATTTGAAAAGAGAATGCCCTTGAGGATCATGCAGATTGTAAAAACAACAAAAACAATCAGCACCTCAAGGGCATTAAGTTCGAACTTATTAAAAACAACCAACCAATTGAGACTGCAAAAATATGGCTGCCTGTTACGCTGATGCATATGAATTAAGTTTTCGGTTAATATAATTCAGTTTTTGGGAAAAGAAGCTTTTTACGGGGATGGCTTACAATATTTTAGCATTGCATGAAAAGTACTTGACAGACGTGCATCAGAATTTCAGAAGTCTATAAAAAGAGGAATGCCCCTGAGGAGTGTTTGGATCGAAAAAACAACTAAACAATCCAACCTCAGGGGCATTAAGTTCGAACTTATTAAAACAACCAACCAATTTGAAATGCAAATTTAAGTCTACCGAACAATCTGATTCAAATGAATTCAGTTATCGGTTAATTCAATTCAGTTTCTGGGAAACGTATACTTTATGTGATTAATTTACAATATTTTACAACTTCTTTTAAAAACAAGAAAGGTAAACATGAAAATCTCAGAAGTCTATAAAAAGAGGAATGCCCCTGAGGAGTATTTGGATCGAAAAAACAACTAAACAATCCAACCTCAGGGGCATTAAGTTCGAACTTATTAAAACAACCAACCAATTTGAAATGCAAATGTATTTTCTTTTTTTGAACGGCAAATGAGTGAATGAGTTTAAGGTAGGTATAAGTAAGTATCTGGAGAATCCATTTTCTATCTAACTGAGGTATAGACGCAGCGGGAAATTAAGATATTTTGTCGGTTAAGGAAGCGCACATTAAAGTTTAAAGATCAAGGTTCAAGGCTCAAAAAGTTTGTATCGGGGATTCAATGCTGCCTTGGCAGATCAAAAATTGGTTTGGTGTGTAAAATATTTTTCAAATGGATGAGGTTTTCTGAAAGTAAAATTTTACTTTTACTCAGTCTTTTTTGAAGTTAGATTGTGTTGATAGCATATCATTGAAATTGAGGGTATTATGTCAATTTGATGTGACTTATAAGGCGAAAGCATGTCAGCATTCCATCTTGAAATTGCGTTTTTCGGGGTATAGCGCAGTGATGTTGCTCAAAAAAAAACAATTCCACAGACCAACTATCCACCTGAATTTTATTGAAATACGAACTGGTTCGTCTAGACTACCCAACAGCTATAGTAAAAGCTTGTGAAGGCAAGATTATAAATTTCCGATGAAGTTTAAGTCTTATCTGCATAGTCAAAACTATAGTGATCAGACATTGGTGATACCGAAAGGAGAAATGTAATACCATTACAGCTTTTGGATTCATCTGTAATTCACTTTGGTATAAGCTGCATTAAGGAGGAAAGCAAACGGATTTTGGAATAGCATCCTGGGGATGGTAGTTCATTAAATGTTTGACAGCTAAAAAGTCCAATAGGTTTGTTAGATGAATAAAAACATTTTTACCTTTGAATGGTCCAACGCTTAAAAACCAAGGCTATGCCGGCAACCTACATTTTAACTTCAGCAACAATTTCATACACAAATTTGAGTTAATTTTATAAACTGCTGGAGGTGAGATGTTTAGAAATTGCTGGAGGTGAAGGTAATTCCGAAATACCCGCCATATGGCGTATACACAATCGTTACCAACAAGCCTAAAAAAAACGACACAGCGGACAATTTGCTACTTAAAGACAGAAAAAAACGAAAGAATGAACAGCCAACGCACAAAACAGCACATTTGCAAATCGCACAAGCCGACACACGACTAAAATTTGCAAAAGAGCTGTTTTCTTGCCGACGCACCAGCGGAAATTGATACATTTGCGTTTATTGAGAAATTGAATTAAAGGACAAATTAAAATATGAGTTTAAATACACAGAATCTACAACCAATTATTAACTTCATCTGGACAGTTGCAGACGATGTATTGATAAATAAGTTTCTTGAAAACCAGTATCAGGACGTAATACTACCAATGACTGTTTTACGTCGTTTGGACTTGGCTCTTGAGCCAACAAAAGATAAAGTCCTTAAAACCAACGAAGAATTTAAAAGCAGGATTGACAATTTATATGGTCTATTGACAAGTGAACAACATGGAACAGGTTTAGCATTCTACAACACTTCTCAGTTTACGATGAAAAAACTGTTGGCTGACCCCAAAAACATTGACACCAATTTTTTAGATTATCTCAATGGCTATTCTGAAAATGTGCAGGATATTATCAGCAAGTTTAAATTCCGCAACCAATTAGAAACTTTTGAAACAACTGGCATTACCTTTTCACTTATCGAGAAATTCTGTAACCCGAAAGTTGAATTAAGCCCCGACAAAATTTCGCCTATGGCAATGGGCTATATGTTTGAGGATTTGATAAGACGATTTAATGAAAAAACAAATGCAGCAGCAGGGCGGCACTTTACACCAAGAGAAATCATTGAACTAATGACTCATTTGGTTTATTTGCCAGTAAAAGATAAAATTCAAAAAGGAACATTCTTGGTTTACGACCCTTGTGCTGGTTCGGGTGCAATGCTTACTCAATCAAAACTGTTTGCTACAAATCCCGAAGGAGAAATAAAATCAAAAGCAACTTTTCACCTATACGGACAAGAGAACACAGGCGAAATGTACGCCACTTGCAAAAGTGATATGTTGCTGAAAGGCGAAGACCCCGACAAAATAAAGTTTGGTTCAACACTTAGTGAATATGGTTTTGAAGCAGATTTAAAATTCAATTTCATGCTGACCAATCCACCTTATGGCACAACATGGAAGCAGGATATAGAAAACTTAAATGTTGGAAGCGAAAAAAAAGTAAGCATTGTTGATAAACGCTTTAATCTTAAAATCAAAAACTTTAAAGGAGAACTGGAAGAAACTTGTTTGACTTCACGAAGCAATGACGGACAATTGATGTTCATGCTTCACATGCTTTCAAAAATGAAAGACCCCAAAGATGGAGGAAGCCGAATTGCTTCTGTACATAATGGTTCAGCACTCTTTACAGGCGATGCAGGTTCAAGCGAAAGCGGTGTAAGACAATACATACTTGAAAATGATTTACTTGAAGCTGTGATAGCTTTGCCCTTAGATATTTTCTACAATACAGGACAACCAACTTATATTTTAATTCTTTCAAATAATAAAGATGCTTCGAGAAAAGGAAGTGTTCAGTTGATTAAAGGTGACACATTTTTCAAAAAAATGACCAAAGCCTTAGGGAATAAAAAAAGTGAATTAACAACAGAACATATTAATTCTATCGTTGAGCTTTATTTACAGAATGAGCAGAATGAATTTTGCCAAATTTTCAGCAACAAAGAATTTGGTTATTACACATTAAAAGTGAAGCATTCCAAAGAAGATTTTGAAGAAGATATTGACTTTAAGGATATGGAGTTTGTTCCATTGTCGAATAACATTGCCGACTATATTTCAAATGAAATTTTGAAGTATACACCAAATGCAAAAGTTGATTTAAAGGCTATCAAAATTGGCTATTCAATAAATTTTTTGGAGCATTTTCACCAAGCAAATACATACAGGGATTTGGATAAAGTTATAAAAGATATTCAAAGACTTGAAGATAAAAGTAACGGACTATTAAACACATTACTACAATGAAAAAAAGAGATAATTTGAAACCATCAAATATCTCTTGGCTTGGAGATATACCTAATGAATGGGAAATAAAAAAAGTTAAACATGTTTTGTATGAAGTTTCTAACAAGTCAGAAACAGGCTTAGAAGATTTATTATCACTTTCACAATACACAGGAGTTGAATTAAAAAGAGATAAAAAGAAAAATGAAAATGACAATCTAACTAATGCAATGTCATTAGTTGGCTACAAAATTGTAAACCAAAATCAATTAGTAATCAACATAATGTTGGCTTGGAATGGCTCAATTGCTATTTCTGCATACAATGGAATTATAAGCCCAGCATATTGCGTTTATCAATTTCGGAACAATTTCAATCCGAAATTTTTTGAATACCTTTTCAAAACAGAAATTTATAAGGCAGAATTTAAAAGAAAATCAACTGGAATAATTGAAAGCAGACTGCGTCTATATTCTGACCAGTTATACAATATTCATTGCGTTGTACCATCATTAGACGAGCAAAATAAAATTGTTGATGTTATTGCTTTCAAGCAAAAACAAATTCAAAATTTAATCAAATACACAAACGTAATTTTTGGAAAAACTAATCCGAAAACAGGCTTACTTCAAGAATACATAAATACTTTAATCTTCAATTTAGTTACTGGTAAAGTTGATGTTCGTGATTTTGAAATTCCCGAATTAAACTTTGAAACAAAGGAACTTGAAGAATTTAGTTATTTAGAAAAAGTAGAAGAAGAAATTGCTGAAGTAGAAACAAATATTGAGAATGAGTAAACAAACAGATACAACAGAAAAAGGTTTAGAAGCCCACATCTCTCAATATTTGGTTGAAGAGAACAACTATTTGCTTCGTGAAAATAAAGTTTACGATAATGTTTCTTGCATAGACAGTGAATTACTTTTTCAATTTTTAGAAGCAACACAACCCAAAGCAGTAGCCAAAATTAAAACGTACCATAAAGACCTTTACGAGCAAAAAATACTAAAACGATTAAACGACCAAATACAAGCCAAGGGAATTATTGAAGTATTACGCAAAGGAATTACAGACGGCTTTACAGATACCAAACTGATGTTGTTTTACGACAAGCCAGTTTCTGCCTACAATACAGATGCTAACTCATTGTATCAAGCCAATTTGTTTTCAGTAATGCGACAAATTTATTTTTCGCCAAACGATAAAATGTCGTTGGACATGATTATTTTTATAAATGGTATTCCAGTAATATCATTTGAATTAAAAAATGAACTGACCAAACAAAATGTACAAAATGCCATAAGGCAATACAAAGAAGATAGAGACCCGAACGAAGAACTTTTTCGCTTGGGTAGATTAATGGTAAACTTTGCGGTGGACACCGAAGAAATTTGGATGTGTACACAACTTAAAAAAGAGAAATCCTATTTTTTGCCATTCAACAAAGGCTACAACAACGGTGCAGGAAATCCACCGAAAGACGGTATCAAAACAGATTATTTGTGGAAAGAGATTTTAACAAAGTCCAATCTTACCGACATCATTCAGAACTTCTGCCAATTGATAACGGAAGAAAAAGAATATTTAGACGATAAAGGCAAAATCAAAACGAGGAAAGAAAAGAAATTGATTTTCCCCCGTTACCATCAATTGCATGCTGTCCGCAATCTTTTAGCCGATGCACAAGCAAAAGGTTCAGGGCAAAAATATTTAATTCAACATTCGGCAGGTTCAGGCAAATCAAATTCAATTTCTTGGTTGGCTCATCAATTAGTTGGTTTGCATGACAAATCGGGCAAAGACAATATTTTTGATACTGTAATTGTTGTAACCGACCGCAGAGTTTTAGATGCTCAAATAAGAAACAACATAAAGCAATTTCAGCAAGTAAATGGAGTTGTTGAAGCCATCACAGAAGGTAGTAAACAACTGAAAGAAGCATTAGAAGAAGGCAAAAAAATAATCATTACCACTATTCAAAAGTTTCCTCACATAGTTGAAGAAATTGGCGAATTGCCAGGAACAAACTTTGCAATCATTATTGACGAAGCCCACAGTAGTTTAAGTGGACAAATGGCAAGAAAGCTAAACGAGGCATTGGCAAAGCCAAATGAAGATGATGAAATAGAAACCGAAGACAACGACACCATTACAGGCGAAGACTTGATAATCGATTTAATTAAGTCAAGAAAGTTGTTACCAAACGCCAGTTACTTTGCTTTCACAGCAACACCCAAAAACAAAACCTTAGAATTATTTGGTGTTCCTTTCACGGAAGGCGACAGAACCAAGTTCAGAGCATTTCATTTGTATTCAATGAAACAAGCCATTGAAGAAGGTTTTATAATGGATGTATTGTTGAATTATACAACTTATCAAAGCTACTACGCTTTACTCAAAAAAATTGAGGACGACCCCGAATACGACAAACTAAAAGCACAAAAGAAATTGAAGGCTTATGTAGAAAGCCACGAACACGCCATAAAAAAGAAAGCTATTTTAATTGTTCAGCATTTCATGGAAAACGTAATTCGTAAAAAGCGAATGGGCGGTTTTGCAAAAGCAATGTTGGTAACAAGTAGCAGAGCCAACGCAGTCAAATATAAAAAAGCATTTGACGAATATTTGCACAAAATAAATAGTCCTTACAAAGCTATTGTTGCATTTTCAGGCGAAATTGACGGACAAACAGAAGCCAATCTAAACGGATTTTCAAGCAACTCAATTCCTACGGAATTTGAGAAAAACGAATATCGTTTTTTGTTGGTTGCTAATAAATTTCAAACTGGTTTTGACCAACCACTTTTGCATACGATGTATGTAGATAAAAAACTTGGTGGTGTAAATGCTGTTCAAACTTTATCAAGGCTCAACAGAAGCCATCCATTAAAGAAAGATACGTTTGTTTTAGATTTTGCCAACACAGCCGAAGAAATTGAAATGGCTTTTAAACCTTATTTTGAAAGCACCATTTTAGGCGAAGCGACAGACCCCAATAAATTGTTTGACTTGCAAGATGCTTTAGACAATTTTCAAGTATACACAAGGGAACAAGTAGTTGAATTTTCTGATAAGATTTTGGCAAACGTTACAGTTGACCAACTTCATGCAATGTTGGACAGTTCAACTACCATTTTTAGAAATGATTTAGCAGAAGAGCAACAAGCAGATTTTAGAGCAAAGGTTAAAACCTATGTTCGTTTGTATATTTTCCTTTCTCAAATTGTACCGTTTGAAAATCCATATTTAGAAAGACTTTACATTTTCTTAAACCATTTGCAAAACAAATTAGGTTGCGAAACGCCAATTGATTTGGCACAAGGTATTTTAGACAATATAGACATGGACAGTTACCGTTTGCAATTGGAGGCAACGACAAACATAGCAATGGAACAAGGCGAAGATTTAAAGCCAATTCCAACAGACATGAGAGGGGGCACAAGTGAAGCCGAGATAGACAGACTTTCAAATATACTGCAAACTTTTAACGACCGTTACGGAACGCAGTTTGAGGACGTTGACAAGGTTAGACAAATGGCTGAAAATGTGGCAAAGGACGTTGCTCAAAATCAAGAGTTAATTACTTCAATCAAGTATTCAGACGACCAAAACGCAAGAATAACAAGCGACAAAGTTGTTGGCGAAGAATTACTAAAACACATTACGACCAACTTTGACCTTTACAAACTCTATTCAGACAACAAAGAATTTAAAGAGGACTTTTCAGCAATGATGTTTGGAATGGTAAAAGAAATATTTAACAGAGGACTAAACAAGACAGGATAAGCCAACGCTTTTGGTAGCACATTTAATTTTGCACAACCGCACTAAACAACATTAATAGAATAGACATATGATAAAATTTGAAATTCTGATTGACGATTCATTTGCTAACACAAATAGAGATGGAACAATTACACCAGTTGACAATAAAAGTGTGTTAAGCATGATTAATGACTTCGAGGACGGTAAATGGCGATTTCAAGAATTTCAGAATTTCATTTGGGATAATATTGCAGAAACTTCATTGTCTTTCAAAGAAAGGGAAAGCCTCGTAGATAAAAGTCATTCTCTATTAACCTCCGCAGCACAGAGTTTAAGACTAACGGATAAAGACGGGGATATTAGTAAAGGAAGTGAATTAGCGGAAATAATACTTTATGGGATAATGAAGCACCACTATAAGGCTTTACCTGTTGTTCCTAAAATATTTTACAAACAAAATCCTCAAGATAATGCCAAAGGAGCTGACAGTGTTCATATCGTAATTGAAAATGGAGGGACTGATTTTTCAATATGGTTTGGAGAAGCGAAATTTTACAATAGCATTGAAGACGCAAGACTTGGAGTAATAATTGAATCAGTTGAAAACTCATTACTCACGGATAAAATCAAAAAAGAAAACAGCATTATTACCAATGTTTCAGACATCAATCATTTAATAGGAGATGAAATATTGCGTAATAAAATTACGTCTGCATTATCACCAAAAGAATCTTTAGATAATCTAAAACCCAAACTTCATATCCCAATATTATTACTTCATGAGTGTTCAATTACAAAAGTACAAACAACTTTGACGGACGATTATAAGAATGAACTAATTGAATACCATAAACAACGAAGTGAATCATACTTTAAAAAGCAGATTAACAAATTTGGCGGACTTCACATGTATTCAGAAATACATTTTCATGTTATTCTATTACCCGTTCCTGATAAGAAGGAAATTGTTGACAAATTTGTTTCCATCGCTGATTTTTATAAAAACCAATAATCAGTATGGAAATCTTTGAAACCTGTCATATTGTTAATGATTACCTAATTGCCAATAACGAGGTTATGGCAAGAAATGAATTGATTAAATTGCTTGATTATCATGCAAGAAATGATATTGAATATACCCCACTCGTTAATCATCTAATTAGGGCAACTGGGCTGTTTCCTTACCTCCAGCCAGAGAATTCTTCTTGGGAAGACAGATATGTTTATGAGGTATTCAAAGTTGATATAGGTGGAAAAGAAGCAACTTTACATAGAGAGCAATCTTCGCTTCTAAAAAGATTAGTGAACGGAGAAAATATTGCAGTAAGTGCACCAACGAGTTTTGGAAAAAGCTTTGTAATAGATGCTTTTATTTCAATCAACAAGCCAAATAATGTAGTAATTATTGTTCCAACTATTGCATTGACAGATGAAACAAGAAGGCGTTTATATAAGAAATTTTCAAATCAATATAAAATAATAACTACAACAGAGGTAGAATTAGCTGACAAAAATATTTTCATCTTCCCTCAAGAAAGGGCAATGAATTATGTCAACAAAATAGAAAGCATTGATATTTTAATTATTGATGAATTCTATAAGGCAAGTTCTGATTACGATAAAACACGTTCCCCATCATTGCTTAAAGCAATTATTAAACTTGGCCAAAAATCTAAACAAAAATATTTTCTAGCACCAAATATTACATCAATTGGGGACAATATTTTTACCCAAGACATGGCTTTTGAGGACAAATTAGATTTCAATACAGTGTATCTCGAAAAGTTTGATTTGTATAAGGAAATCAATAAAGATGAAATATTAAAAGGGCAAGCCCTTTTAAATATTCTAGCTGAAACTAAAACAAAATCTCTTATTTACGCTGCATCATATCCGCAAATAGATAAAGTTTCAAATCTCCTAAACGAAAACATTCCCATTTCACAGAAACCTTTACTTATTAGTTTTTCAAAATGGCTAACAGTAAATTATGGTGCTAATTGGAAGTTGACAAATCTAATAAAACGAGGAATTGGTATTCATAATGGTCAACTGCATCGTTCCATAAGCCAAATACAAGTAAAACTATTTGAAGAAAGAGAAGGAATTGACAATATTATTTCAACATCTTCAATAATTGAAGGAGTTAATACATCTGCCGAAAACGTAATTATTTGGCGGAATAGAAAAAGTGGTGGTAACAGCATTCTTGATAGCTTCACCTATAAAAATATTATTGGTCGAGGTGGAAGAATGTTTAAATACTTCATCGGTAAAATATATCTTTTAGAAGCACCTCCTGAAGAAGGTGCAACTCAATTAGATATTCCTTTTCCTGACACAATTTTAGGCGATATTGATGCTGATGTTTACAAAGCAAGTTTGAATAATGAGCAGATAGCAAAAATTACCGTTTTTAAAAAAGAAATGTATGACATACTTGGCAAAGAAACTTACGACCGTTTACTGAAAGAAAATATTTTTCAATCAAACAATTCTGATTTCATAAAAGAAACGGCAAAACAGATGAAGCAAAATCCTGCTGAATGGAATGGATTATCGTTTCTAAACTCTAATGACACAGAATCTTGGGACAGACTTTTATGGAAGATTATTAGCCTACACCCTGGCGAATGGGGTGATGGACCTTATGGTGTTCAACACAGAAAATTTGTAGCATTTGTTAAAGTATTAGTTGACAATTGGGGCAGAACAATTCCTGAACTTTTAGACGAATTAGACGAAGATGAAATAGATATTGAGCAATTTTTCAAACTTGAAAGAATTGCGGCTTTCAATTTATCATCTTTAATTAGCGACATAAATATTTTACAAAAGGAAATATTAAATAATGGTACTGATGTATCTCCTTTCATTTCTAGAGTTTCTCATGCCTTTTTGCCTTCTGTTGTTTACCAGCTTGAAGAATATGGTTTGCCGAGAATGATTTCTAGAAAATTACATCAATATGGTTTGGTGAACTTTTTAGACGAAGAGTTGAATATTCATAAAGCAATAGAAATGTTTCATAACATAGGAAAGGAAAAAATATTTTCACTTTTTATTGATGACTTCGACAAATACATTATTGAATATTTTTATGACGGAATAACATTGACACAAGAAAAACAGCCAACATAAACCAACGCATTTGGTAGCACATTTGCATTTTTTGCCAACGCAAAAGCCAAACAAAAAAAAATGCAAAAGAGCTACCAAGCCAACGCACCAAGACAGCAGTAAATAATGGACAACAGAACAATGACAGACAGAACGCCAGCACCTAATAAATAGGACTCTGAGCGGTGCGCAGCACCCAGCGATGAGTTCCCGAATTTTCGGGATTGAACTACATCCTCAGCAGAATCCTGAAGGGTGTTATGTACTTATTGACCGTTTTTAGTGTTTATTATAAAAATATTGAACGGACGTTGTTTGAAGTATTGCAGGTTTTTGTGCTTTATAGTATTTTACAACAATGGTTTTGCATTCAATAAAAAGTTTTGGACAATTTTTGTTGGTCAGCGGGCATAGCGCTTCCGATTTAGTGTTTGTATAAAAATCATTCTCAAAATTGGTTGTAAAATCAGTTTCCTTAAAACAGAAGTATTTGCTAATTTAGCGGGATAAAATTTGAGTGAAATGAAAAATAGAGGAGGTTTTGTGACGGACTGACGTTAGCAACAATTATAAAAAATTACCATACATGAAAATCAAAGAATTAAAAGCAGATCTTCAGACAATTAATGAAACTTTAAACTTTAAGTATGAAGAACAGAAAAACAATCAAGGACAAATTTCTCAATCTACATTTACAAATCTAATAAGTTTTAGAAATGGTATTAATTTATTGGAGAATACAGGCCTTCTTAAAAATGAAATAAATCAGATTAAAAAAAGTGGAATATTCTCAACAACACAGGATGATTTGACTTTAAATTTTACTGAAGGACGAAGTTTAAAGTTGCCAATGGATTCACTAATAAAAATCGTGGTAGCATTAAATACTTCATTATCAAAAATTACAGGCACAACAAGAGAAAATAGTATCAGTATAAAATTGCCAAAGATTAATGATTTTGAAGATTTAGCGAAGACTTCAAGCACATTTCACACTATTCTGACTCAGTCGATAATAAATGACGAAATAAATGGACAAGTAAAAATTGATAGTGTTGAGAATGGTTCAATATGGCTTGATATCTATTTAGGTTCAGCACCAGCTCTAGCTTTGGTTGGAGGATTGGCATGGTCAGCGGCTGTGGTTTATAAAAAGATTCAAGAAGGTAGAATCATCGAAGAACATGTTAAGAGCTTGAAAATAAAGAATGAAAGCTTAAAAGAAATAAAAGATGCTCAAAAGAAAGCCATTGATTTGATGATTGACGCTGAAGCGAATCAATTATATTCCGAAAACTTTAAAGTTGCCGATAATCACGAACAAATAGAAAGATTAAAGCATTCGATAAAGTTACTATCAGAGCAAATAGATAAGGGAGCAGAAATTCATCCAGCGCTCAATACTCCAGAAAATGTGTCAAATCTATTTCCGGACATGAAACATTTGGAATTATTAGAATCAAGAATAAAAAAATTGACTGAATAACTGTTGCTAACACTAAGTCGAATAGCCGAAAAGCCCTGAAAAAAGAGCCATTATCCTGCTAAGGTGTAATGGCTTTTTTGTTTGTTCGCTGTTCGGCGAAAACCGGAGAGGCTAACCTGCTTTAACACCTTTGGAGGGCGTGTCCGCCTCAGGAGGGCGGACTGACCTTATCGATCACCCTAAAACGACACAGCAAGACAAACACGAATGACATTGAACAGACGAATTTTAGTTGACAAAGTATGCCTGTTTTAAGAACATAATAAACCGAACTTGATCAAAAAACCGAACCTAAATATTCCTAAATATTTTTGTTTTTGCATAGTTTTAGGATTTTTGTTTATCTTTGTCCTATGAAAACAATAGCACGTAAACGCTACTTAGATACACTTAGTATACTTAAAGACAAGAATTTAATTAAGGTTGCCACAGGCGTGAGGCGTTGTGGAAAATCAACTTTAATGACACAATTTCAAGACTTGTTGCGCAAAGAAAACGGCAAAGTTTCCATTTTGGCAATCAATATGGATATGCCCGATTTTCGGTTTTTAGCAGAAAAAAATTGGAAAGAGATTTACGATTACATCATTAAGCATCTAAAAAAAAACGTAACCAATTATGTGTTTATTGACGAAGTGCAAAACGTTCCCGAATTTGAAAAACTGTTGGAAGGCTTGTACGTTCACCCAAACATAGATTTGTACGTTACAGGTTCAAACGCATTTTTATTATCAAGCGAATTGGCAACTTTGCTCACAGGTAGAGCTTATGAAATAAATGTATTGCCTTTTTCTTTTGCTGAATATTTAGAATTTACAGGCAAAACGACAAACCATGACCGGGCTTTTGCTGAATATGTGCGTACAGGTGGTTTTCCCGAAGCTGTGCGACTTTCAGCAGACGGAAATCATTTTTCAAATGAATACTTGCAAATGGTTTTTAAAAATATTTACGATAACGATATTTCTAAACGCTATACTATTTATGCGGAAGAATCATATCAGGAAGTTGTAAACTTCTTAATAGATTCAGTTGGTTCAAGCGTTTCAGCAGGAAACATTGCCAAAGTTTTAACGTCAAACAAAAAGAAAATAGACAACAAAACGGTGTCAAAGTACATTGATACTTTGGTTGAAGCCTATTTGTTTTACAAAGTAAATCGCTATGACATCAAAGGCAAACAACATTTGGCAACGCAAGAAAAATACTATTTGGTGGATTTAGGTTTTCGCACTGCATTACTTGGAAAAGAATTGGCAAGCGATGCAGGGCATTTACTTGAAAATATAATATATCTTGAGCTAAAACGCAGAAACAACCAAGTATGGATTGGAAAAACCAACAATTTAGAAGTTGATTTTGTTGTTCGCAACAACGAAGGTTTTACACAATACATACAAGTTTCGCAAACAGTACAAAACGCAACGACTTTAAAACGTGAGTTAGCACCATTAGACAGGATTAAAGACCATCACGAAAAACTTTTAATCACAATGGACTACGACACAGGTACATTTAACGGAATAAAAAAAACAAACGCAATAGATTGGCTTACAAAGACCGAAAAATAAGTGCGAACCGATAACACTAAGCCAAATACCCGAAAAGCCCCGAAAAAAGAGCCATTATCCTGCTGAGGTGTAATGGCTTTTTGGTTTGTTGGCTGTTCGGCGAAAACCGGAGAGGCTAACCTGCCTTAAGGAGGAAAGCAAACGGATTTTGAACAAGTGATCTGAGCTTTGGCTGCAAAGGCAGTTACAGAGCCTGAAATACATTTTGATCATGGCCAGAAGTTCTTAGTTTGTTTTCGTGATTTTGCAGAAATCTCTTTTAGTCCAAAGCATGTGCTGAGCATGCCAAAGCAAAGAAAAATGGTTTAGTAAAGCGTATTAAAAAACAAATTGATAAATTTGGGTTGACTAATGAAGATCTTGGAATTTCAATATGTTGATATACAGTATATTGTAGAAGCGTTAGTCAGAATTGTAAACAAGAACATACCAATAATCTAAATTAATAACGATGGCAGATAAACAAACCTTCGACACAATAAAAGCCGAGACCTTTGCGGGTTCGCTTATTGATACTCTAAATAAAAGTGCACTTTCGCTTATGACTTCTATTGGACATCGCACAGGATTGTTTGATATTATGTCTGAAATGGACTTTGCTACTTCTTATAAGATTGCAGATAAAGCATCACTCAATGAACGCTATGTGAGAGAATGGCTCGGAGCAATGGTTACAGGCGGCATTATTGATTATGCGCCTGAATCAAAATCATTTCATTTGCCAGATGAACATGCTGCTTACCTTACCCGTGTGGCTGGAACAGATAACATGGCTGTGTTAGCTCAATATACAGCTGTGATGGGAGAAGTAGAAGACGACATTATCAGCTGTTTCAAAAAAGGTGGAGGTGTTCCCTACTCCAAGTTTCACCGTTTTCATGAGGTGATGGCTGAAGCCAGCGGTCAATCTGTTTTAAATTCTTTAGAGAGTCACATACTTCCTCTGGTTCCTGATTTAATTTTAAAATTAAAATCGGGAATTAGAATGCTGGATGTTGGATGTGGTTCCGGAAATATTATTAATAAACTGGCAACATTGTTTCCTCATTCAAATTTTACAGGCATGGATTTATCAGAAGAAGCAATTGCAACAGCTTCATCAGCAGCTGCCGTGAGTGGATTAAAGAATGTTGAATTTATTGTTAAAGATCTCTCTGACTTTCATCAAACTGCGCCTGAAGCTAAGTATGATTTCATTACTACATTCGATGCTATTCATGACCAAGGAAAACCCCTCAATGTCTTGAAAGGAATTTATCGTGCGTTAAAAGCTGACGGCATTTATCTCATGCAAGATATTAGCGGAACAAGTCATCTTGAAGAAGACATTAAACATCCAATCGGAACATTTTTGTATACCATTTCCTGTATGCATTGTATGACCGTTTCACTTGCTCAAGATGGCGAAGGATTAGGAGCTATGTGGGGTGAGGAAACGACAAAAGAATATTTGCGAAACGCCGGATTTACAAGTGTAATAACGAATAAACTTTCGCATGATATTCAAAACAATTGGTATGTAGTTACCAAGTATTTGATTGATTGATTACAGCACAAATACAGCTAATAAATAGGACTCTGAGCGGTCTGTTCCGGCAAGCCGGAAACCCAGCGATGAGCTCCCGAAATTTTGGGATTGAACTACATCCCCACCAGAGTCCAGAAGGGAGTTATGTGCTTATCGACGGTTTTTGTGCTTTATAGAATTTTACAACAATGGTTTAGCATTCAATAGAAAGTTTTGGACGATTTTTGATCAATAGTTCAGTTTTTCAACCACGCACCAGTGGTTATTTTTATATTTGTGCTTATATCAGATTAAAACACATGGAAGAAAACAAATCACAAATAATCATCTATCAAACCGAAAACGGCAAAACAAAATTAGATGTTCGTTTCCAGAACGAAACTGTTTGGCTAACCCAAAAGTTAATGGCTGAATTGTTTCAAACAACCTCGCAAAATATAACCATTCACCTTAAAAACATATTCGATGAGGGTGAATTGGACGAAGTGGCAACTTGTAAGAATTTCTTACAAGTTCAAAAAGAAGGTTCACGAGAGGTTAAACGAACACAAAAATATTATAATCTTGATGCCATAATATCTGTTGGCTACCGAATAAAATCGCACGTAGCAACCAGATTTAGACAATGGGCAACCCAGCATATAAAAGAATATATTGTAAAAGGCTTTGTGTTGGATGATGAGCGATTAAAAAATCCGGATTTACCTTTCGACTATTTCGAAGAGCTTGAAAGACGAATACAGGATATTCGGACTTCGGAAAAACGATTCTACCGAAAAATAACAGATATTTATGCCACAAGTGTGGATTATGACCCTACTTTAGATCTAAGTATTGAATTCTTTAAAACAGTTCAAAATAAGCTACATTGGGCAATTACAGGTCAAACAGCCGCTGAGATAATCAACATGAGAGCCGATAGTACAAGAGAGAATATGGGTTTAACAAATTGGAGAGGTGATAAAATTAGAAAAGCAGATGTTTCCGTTGCCAAAAATTATTTGAATGAAGATGAATTAAGCTCACTAAATAATTTAGTAGAACAATATTTGATTTTTGCACAAGGTCAGGCAAAGAGAAGAATTCCAATGTACATGAATGATTGGATAGAAAAATTAAACGGATTCTTAACCTTGAATGACCGAGAGATTTTAAATAATGCAGGCTCAACATCACACGATTTAGCTAAAGAAAATGCTGAGCGAGAATATGAAAAGTTTTACGAAAAAGAGCAAAAAAATATAAAAGAAGGAGATTTTGAAATGGCAATAAAAAAAATCGAGACAAAAAAGAAGAAATAAATCGCCCAAGCTTTGCTGCAACATACTTTTCCAAGCCTCATGAGCCCACGCTGAAGTCAAAGTTTGTCAAAGAGAGTGTCAGTCCCACCGAACAAGGCAGACCGAAAAGCAGTAGCAAATTGAAAGATAAAAAAATGAAAGATATAGAACGCCAGCTGGCAATAAATAAGACGCTGAGCGGTCTGTTCCGGAAAGCCGGAAACCCAGCCATGAGTTCCCGAATTTTCGGGATTGAACTACATCCCCAGCAGAATCCAGAAGGGTGTTATGTACTTATCGACGGTTTTTGGTGTTTATAAAAAAATATTGAACGGACGTTCTTTTAAGAATTGTAGATTTTGCTTCGTTTTATGTAATGATTATCTAAGTAATTGTCTATCCTTACTTTTTTCATTTCTATTCAATCTGTTGGTTCGATGTCTATCGTGCTTGCAGAATCAATAGCTTCTATCGAATGCGTTATTTCAATTGGCACCTCCATTTTGTCCTACTGCATAAGTTCAATAACTCTATTTTCTCCCTTGTAAATTACGGCATCTTCCAAAACTGTCAATTTTGACGGTATGTGCGCTTTCCGGTTCTTTCAGAGCCCTTCCTTTTTTTTACTGTAATTGTCATTTATTTATTCTTTTTGGTTGAACAGTTTGGGCAATCATCTACCAGGCCTTCTTTCAGCGTAATTCCATCAATATTGTGTTTCATAAAATCTTGAATAAGCATATAGCTGTCTTTATGATTGTTGACAGCTATCTGCTTATCTTTAAGTAATTTAGTGATTTTTCCGTCATACTCCTGGTGGCCCCAACATAGGGAACATGTGCCTTCAGGGGAAGGCGCTTCCTCCTTGCTTTTCTGATTTATGAAATAGTGAGTGATATTATCAATTATATCAACAGTTCCTTCTTGTGGATGAGTGTTTAATTTTTTCACAATGGCAGAAGATGTAATATCTGCATACATTCCATATGCGTTTACTACAATTCCTTTCAGATTTTTGCTTTTTGAGGAAATGGCATAAACAATCATTTCATCGCCCGGATCGCTATCTCCCTCGAACCTGTAGAAATCGTCAATTTCAAAGTCATCGGGTGAAAGTACAGTTCCCGTCAAATGACAGACAAGACATTCCTCATCTGTTAAAATTGAAAAATCTATTGAATATCCAAGTTTTTTAAGGTCGGTCATAGCTTCAGTGACTGTATCGTAACTTTTTTGTTTCATAATGTGTCTTTTAAATTATTGTCATGTTGCTTTTTGAATTTTGCATATCCGATTCCGGTTTTCGGTTAAAACCAACCGTTTAATTGAATTTAATTCTTATATATTCGCCAATTAATATGGCGGTAGGGTATGAAACTTCTTCTTCTGTTTGTGCATGAAGCATAAGTTTCTCAGCGAATTCAGCGACTTCAGGATGATGTTCTGCAGTTGCATGCTTCACTAAAACCTCCAATGCTGCTACAATTTGTTTATGTTCTGCCAGCATTTCCGGAAGTTCTGCTTTTAATTTATCCGTCATGGGTAAAACCTGTTTCATTTCTTCAGTAAGTTTTCCTGAAGAGAGTTGAGGTAAGAGACCTAAAAGAGGAAGTGCGTATTCTTCTTCTTTCAAAAAATGCGGATGCATCAATTCAGCGACTGTTTTTGCGGCTTCACCTGTTTTTCCTAAAAGCTGCGTGGCTTGGTTAAGCATGCCATGTAATTCTTCATGCTCTTTTTTTAATGAAATTGGTGTTTTAAACTCCATGATACTTTAATTTTTATGCTATTATTCTTTATGCCCTGCATGTCCACCACCGTGTTCCATTATTTCATGAAGCGCTTCAACCGTATGTGTGTAGTCAACATAAGCTTCCACAAATGCCCTGCCCTGCTCTTTTGAATCATCCTTTACTTTATCAATTTCGGCTACCTTCTGATATTTTTCACGAATCACTTTATCAATATGGCTACCAAATTTTACCAAAAAATCATCCACATTTCTTTCATTAAGGGCTTTATCGGTCATTTGTATAATTTGTTTGGTAGTCCCCGCAGGTTTTAATCCTGTGTATGGAGCTCCCTCGGTTTCGCGATGCAGGCGGACAAGAGTTTCAAAAAAATGTTTTTCCACAATGGCATAAACTTCTTTGTCACCGTTTTTTAAATTGTAGGTTTTATTGAACAAAGGAATGATTTCCAGTTCCTGTTCATCCGTAATCCATTTCAACACCAAATTGACATTATTCGTTTCAAGTGCCTTGGTGGCATCTTTAATTACCGGGCCATCATACGAATCGCAATGTGCTGATACGGGAAGTGAAGCAAATAATATTAATAGTGAACCAAATGCAATCGAGAGAATTGCTTGCAAATTGCTTTTACTGGCTTGAAGTCTTTTGGGACTTTCCGTTCTTACATTAAACTCTTTTGTTTTCATGATAAATTTTTCAATTGTTATTATTTTGTTCATGACATTAAATATTTGTTGTTGCAAATGACAATACATTTGTGAATAAAATATCTCATAACAAAGGTTTGGTTATAAATCAAATGAATTATTACATAATTCTCGTTATTAGTTACATCGTTTACAGTTTTTACTGCAAATTTGAAACAGGAAAGTGAATTAAATATAACAGCCTGAAAATAAGAATTTTATCGTAAAAAAGCTTTTGGTTTTTTTGAACCAGCAATACTGAAAAAGCAGTGTAATGATTGCCGCAATTAAAAAATACATTTCACTTTCATGAAAATTCATTTCCAGGGCAAAATCTATCACCCTGTTTTACAGCATGTTGTTAAATATTGGGTTGCGCTTTACTCAATTTTTAAATCAACCTCGATTTTGACGTTGGTTTCGGAGAATTAACTACCAAAATACGGGCTACTGTATTTGAACTGTTGGAAAGGCAGTGTACAATGTCTTTCGGGCTTTCCACCAGGCTGTTCTTTTCTACCGCAGTGGTTTTATCGCCTACTCTAACATCATTCGTTCCTTCCAAAATATAGAGAAATACATCCACCGGTGTAATGTGCGGTTTTAACTATTCTCCCGGCTGCAGGGCCATGTGCATTACCTGGGCACTGGCATGGTCGTATAATTTTCTAACAACTACTTTACGGAGTGATTCAACAACTTGTTGTTCTTTTAGGTTTGTAATTTTCATTGCTTCTTAATTAATTGTTTAACGGATTGAATTAATTTTCCGCCTTCTTTTTGTAGGTCGAAAGTGAATTTTACAAACTGCCATTTTTTAACAAATAACCTCAGTGTCCCCATGATTATCACAACGAGGTGTTCAGCATCGATATCGGATCTGATTTCATTTTTTTGCTGCCCCTCTTTTAATATGGTCAGCAACGTTTGACTATTGTAGTCAATCACCTCCGAGATTTTACTAATAAGTTTTTCTTCATTCCTGAACATCTCTTCAGAAAACACCACCGATGCCAGCGAAGGCATTTCCGCGAATGATTTGAAATGTTTTTCGAAAAGCCGTTCAACTTTCCTATCAGCCGTTTCATCAGAATTGAGCTCAGCTTCAAAAATTACATTGGTATTTTTTTTCAGCAAATCAAGAAGAGCTATAAGAATTTCGATTTTATTTTCGAAATGCCGGTAAATGGCCGGTTCGGTTATGCCCAGTTTTTTTGAAAGGTTTTTGATGGTCAGACCCTGAATCCCTTTTTCACTAATTAAACCAAGCGCTGTGGAAATTATTTCCTGCTGACGTTCTGTTTGCATATTTCTAATTTATATTTTGCCTTCAGTAAATCATTTTTAATTTGAGACAAAATTAGTTATCATTTACAAACTCAATGGTTTTTTTTATATAAGTTTTTGAAATCAGCAGGAAGCACAAACTTTGATTCTTTTCTCTAAGGAAGCCTGAAAATTATTGAGTTTCACACTCCGGCTATTTTGAATTGCATTAGGGTTTTTGTGCAATTTTTCACTCCCTTCCAGAACCTGTCAATGCTGAAGAAGCTTAATCAATTATACTTTCACCCCTTTAATCACAACAAAGCTGTCTTTTCCATAACCTTCCACCGGATTTTCAATTTTTGAAGTAGCCGGGTTTTCAAGCGTCTGATTGGTTTGGGTAACCCTGAACTTGTTCTTTTCCAACAATTCTCTGATTTTGGGAACTGAAAAAAGCGGGCATGCCAGTAAAACGGGTTCTTCTTCTCGCTTTGAAAAAAGTGACCAAAGACGGTTTTCTTTATCCAGGATTGCGATAATAATTTCCTCCTCGTTTTTCAGAATTCGATACGACTCTTTAACAGCCATTTCCGGATTGTCAATAAAACATATGGAATTAATAAGCACAGCAAAATCGAAGGATTCGTTTTCGTAAGACAGGTTTTCGGCCACTCCGTTTTGTACCTCCACTCCCCTTTGCCGGGCATATTCCAGCATCGTTTCAGATGGGTCAATACCAATTCAGATACCCAGCTCCTTTTTAAAAATACCATTGCCTATCCCTATTTCAACTCCTTTTTTATCCACCGGAACCACTTGCTTCAGGGCAAGCAGTTCCGATTGAAAAGGGATCATATTTTCAACAAACCAGGCTTCGTATTCTGAAGCAAGGTTGTCAAATGGATTTTGTGCAGTCATAAAGCTATTAAAAAGTAACCACCTTGTCACTGTCTGCCACCCATTCGGTTAATTCGGCCATGGTACTGATTTCAGTGCCTTCAATGAGCGGGGCATTTTTTAAACCGCGTGCATCGGCACAAGAGCCGCAGATTTTTACTTTGGTGCCTTTGTTTATGGAAAACTTCATCATCCGTTCAATGTTGTAATAGCCGTTGGGCGTGGTTTGTCCGGCTACAGCACATGAAGCAGCATCGGCCATTAAAAAAATTCGTACTTCCACATCCTCGTGGGCTTTGTTTAACTGGTTGGCCAAACGTAATCCGTTGTAAGCCTTCTCTGTTCCGTAAGGTCCGTCGTTAATTAAAATCAGAATTTTTTGCATTTTTTTTGTTTTAAATATTAAATACTTGTTTGTTTATGAAATTGAATCCATCAAAGATTTTAAAGTGCTATAAAGGGCGGTTGTTTCGTTGAAAAGTTCAGGATTGGAACTCACTGCTTTCAGCATAATTTCCATATTCATGGTTGAAATTATGGTTTCCCCCTTGTCTTCGTAAATGGCCAGTTTGCATGGCATAAAAATGGCAAAATGAGGGAAGTCGGTTAACATTGCTGCGGCAGATTTTGCCTGGCAGATTTCGTAGATATAAACTTTCCTGTCGATGGGAAAACCTTTGCTTTCCACGATGTCATGATAAACATAGGTTTTAAGCAATGCGAACTTATTTTCTTCACACGCTGAAGGAACTTTTTCAATTACCTTTTCGATGGATTGTTTACTTGAAATTTTATGGGTAAACATCTCAATCATTTTTTCCGGCGGCATTTCTGCCAACATCTCTTTTTGACTCATAACTATTTTTTTAAGGTTAATACAATTCTTATTTTTTCTGACTTTTGCGTTGCCATATTTTCCATTCTGGGTATCCTACATCGAGCCTTCTGACATTAAAACCGTTTTCGGTGAGAAACTTCACTGCTTCGTCGGCTAGCACACAGAACGGCCCGCGACAGTAGGCAACAATTTCCTGCTCTTTTGAAAAATCTTTCAGGCAACACAACAATTCTTTAATAGGGACAGAAATAGCTCCGGTAATGTGGTCCAGTTCAAATTCTGCCGAAGGTCTCACATCCATTAGCAACACATTTCTTTTGTGAATCATTGTTTCCAGTTCATCCAGGCTAACAGAATTCGATGCGTGATTGTCTTCGCGTTGTCGGTTAAGCGTCTTTTCCAGTTCGGCAATTTCAGAAACGGCGTAATTTGTAATGTGCTGGTAAAGAACTAAAAGTTCGTCATTAACCAGGGAATAGTAAACGTAATGACCCTCTTTACGCGATTTTACGATATTGTTGTTTTTGAGGACCTGCAAATGTTGCGAGGCATTGGCCACTGTAAGGTTGGTTGATGCCACAACTCCTTCCACGCTTTTTTCGCCCTGCGAGAGCATCTCGATGATTTCGAGTCGGGCTGGATTTGCAAGGGCTTTCATCAATTTTGCAAGCCCGTCGTACATGGCGTCTTTAAATTCGCGACCTTTCATCTTGTTTCATTTTTATCAATGACAACAAAGATAATTCTTTAATTCAATTATTCAATATATTTATTGAATAAATTATACTCAAAACAATTCACCGAAAGATTTCCATATCCGTCTTTTCCGTTCTCGCAATACTTCCATCCGCGCTTTTTTAAGATTTTTACCAATTCGCGATTTACAATGCCATGCGCCACAACCACAGCATTACCGTTTCGTTGCGCGAATTTTATCAGTTCATCCGAAAAAGCATTCAATTCGTCAATGCGGTCTTTGTAGCCGGTTTTTTCTCCGCGGTTTATTCCGGCCATCCAGCTAATTCGTGAAATTAAAAGCCACCCTGTTACCGGAAGTTGGATAACGGGAACATGCACCACCGGGTAATCGAGTTCAGTTAATACACTGTCGGTTTCAAATACAACATTTTCACCAAAAAGCATCATCGCCGTTTCCAATGCCCTATGTTGCGGACTGCAAAAAATCGTATCGATTGATGGATAATTTTTAATTTTATGCAGTACCTCATCTGTGTTGAATAGTTCCACTCCGGTTACATTGTAAGCTATTTTGTATTCCGCTGAATATTTTGAGGTTCCCCATCCCGGTTTTTTTAAATCAACCGCAGCATGGCGAATAAGATAAATTCTGGGAGTGGAATTAGCCGTTCCAACCCGAACTATAAGAAGTAGAAAAATTACAAATTTAAATATCTTTAAAAATTTTAGCGTCTTTGCGCTTTTGTGGGCTAATTTCTTCATGCTAAAACTGGTAATTCAAAGAAAAATTAAACAGTCGGTCATCGGGGCTTGTGGCATACGAAACGCTTACTACGGCCATATCGAAAGGTGAAAACCACAGACCTAATCCGGTTCCGTTATGCCATTTTTTCGAGTTTTTACCATCAAACCAAACCCGGCCTGTATCGTTAAACAAAAGCACACCCAGCGTACCGTTGAGCAGGTAGGTTTGAAACTGCTTCATCCGGATGCGTACTTCGGCATTCAGGTAAAGCGAAGCGTCGCCGTAAAAACGGGTTTCCCGGTATCCGCGCAGGTTTTCGGTGCGCCCCAGTTTAGCAGCTTCATGGAAGGCATAATTGCCAAATAATTTTTCACCGCCAATTCTGAGGACATAAACTACACGGGGTCGTTGCGAAAAGCTAAGGTATGTAACCCAGTCACCCGAAAATTTCAGAAAATTATCTGTTTTCTGATTGAGTCCGACAAAATAACCGACCCGCATATTCAAATACATTCCTCGGGTGGGGAAAGAGTTACTACCTGCAAATTCTGCTTCGGCTTTTCGCTCCATGCCCGTCAAAGTGTTCAGTTCATATTTAAAGTAAGCGCCGGCATAAGCATGAGCTGCCAGGTCGTTGGCTGTCAATCCGTTTTCAGGCTTAGCAATGAACCGTCCGGTGGTTTGTTCTGCATCTGCAAAACTGTAAAACAGCCCCGGGCCGGCTTTGTGTATCCGGTCACCATCCAGCCATTTTATAAAATCGAGCTCTGTGTAAGAACGACTCATACGCAGGCGGTAAAATTCTTTTTCGGAGCGGGGAACCTCCCATTCCGTTTCGTTTCCCATGCCAAAATAGTTTCCGGTATATTCCGGTGAATTGTATTGTGTATTGAAGTTGATTTCCACCCTTCTTAAGGGGAAATTCTGCTGCGCACCAAAATGCAGGTTAAATGCGCTGGTGGCAAAAGCGTAATTCCCTAAAAATTCATATCGCTGCTGCCAGTATCTGGAATATTTGGTGAAAATCGGACCGCCTCCCACAAAAATACCGTCATCGGGATTGTAGCCGGATAAAATGCCCGGATAAACCACGTCGTATTCAAAGTGTTCCCTGTCGTATTCCAACGCATCCGAGTCGTAACGGGTTTTCAGTCTTCCTGAAAGTTCCGCTGAAATTTCCGTGTTCTTTTTATCGTACACCGAAATGCCTTTTAGCAGGAATTGGGTTTTGGTTATCACTTCATCCTTATTCTTTCCTCCAATGATATTTAGTTCAATTATACCTGAATGATTTCCAATTAAGGTAAACTGGTCTTTTCCTTCCAGACCATACAGGTGTATCTTCCCTGTTTCGGAGGCATAAAACATACGATGATAAAACTGACGTCCTTTTTGCCCGTTCTTTTTCAGTTCATAACCCGTAATCTGAAGCACCGTGTCTGAAAGTGCTATGATTTCGATATAATCAGACTCATCGGTGCCGGTAATGCTTACCTCTTTTGCCAGTGACAAATAAAGCTTACGGGCCATGGGTTCAAGGTTTTCAAGGCGGGCTTTTAAAATGCGGGCAGTTTCCGGGCCGCAAACTGGATAAACTTCCCGTGGAAATGTATGCATGGCCAAATCGATTTTTTTAGGAGAGAGCAAAACCCGGAGCGAATCGATTTGCCGGAGCCACGCTGCCCAACTGCTTTGGGTAAGAAAAGAACGGTCGAAATAACGAGCGTTGAACGACTGACCCTCCATGTTTTCAGTGTATTCAGTAAACCCCTGAATTTTAGGCAGCAGCCATTTGCGGGCGGCAATCCATGGAATGACTCCTTCGTTGACAAAAAACGCCTGGTCGCGGTCGCGTGGAATGGGTTTATAAACCGTTTGTCCGTTGCTTTCAAAACCGGCCCACCGCCACTGGTCTTCGTGCCGGTCCCAATCGTTTATTACAATGTCAAACAGGCGTGCACGCAGCACCGCATCTTCATCCACAAAATGATTGGAAGAAGCGGTAGTTTTTTCTATCACTTTCGCAGTGGAAATGATGTTTTCTGAACGCCCGAAGCTCGCCACATCGCTGCGGTCATCATCGGGACGTTCCTCAAACAAAAACAATTTGTCGGCCACATCGTGGCGGTAAATCCCAAAACGCGGATCGTCTGGCACATAAACCACTTCCGGGTTGGTGTGAAAAACACCCGCATGCCCGGCCAGAGTCGCCACTACAGGCGCAGCGTAAGGATTGGAAGCCGAAATCTGATCCTGTACCAAATCCATGGCAAATGTTTTGTGCAACTCCTCTGGTATTGCTCCTTCCACGTCTTTTTCAATAGAGCGCAAAACGAACTGTCTTCCATCTTTGTCTTCAAGTCGTAATGAAAAAGTTTGCTGTCCTCCGCCACGTTTTAAAATTTTTAGTCCGCCCTTTTTTGTACCGATGTCAAAAACCGGTGCTTTCAACGGAGTTGACCATACATCCCGGTAATTTTGACCCATCCAGATGTAGCCCGTCTCTGAAATTTCATATCGCTCACTTGCAATCGCTTCCATGCTGTCGGGAAGCTGTGCCGCAACGACAGCTTCTGTTTTTTTAGAAATAAAGTCTTTTTCATAAAGGATCTTTTTGAAAATGGCTTCATTTGCATTAAAAAAGTTGAGTTCACATGAACCTTCGGACGAGAAAGTGAGTTGGGCAAAACCCTTTTCTTCCGAGCCGAATTCTGACAAATCTTTTCTTACGTATTCACCTTTAAGCCAGGAACCTGAAATAACAAAATGATTATTGCCTTGCTGAAAATACTGCATGTTTTGCTCACCGGCAGAAACATAAACTACATCCGGATATTTTTTCAGAACAGAAAGCAAACCATTCCTAAAATCCTTAAAGTCGGGATGCTGGCTATCGTAACGGGTACCGGGAAGTTTGCGGTAAAAAGTATAGGGCAATTGCATCAGCCATTGTTCGGTAGAAAAATAACCGCTGGTATTCCCGTAGCTTTTCAGGGAATGATGACCGGCTACCACCACATGTTTTCCGGCATAATTGCGGCGGATGGCATCTTCAATCTCAATAAGCACATCTACCCGGTTTTCAATGCCACATTTGTTAAAACGGCGGTCGTATTTATGCACCCACCACCAGGTGTCAATCAAAATCACAACCAGATGATCATTTAAAACAACTTCTGTAGGGCCCGGACAAGCTCCATCGGGGTGGAAAACAGGATTACTGTATTTCAATGTCAGATTATCCGTCAGTTGTTTGATAAAATCCTTTCCGTTGCGATTGCCATCGGCCCATTCGGTTTTTCCGGGCGCAATCAGCATAGGATGGTTTTCATTTAGCAATAATTCAACGGGAAATTTTCCGGTTTTTGCCGCAACAACATTACCAGCCAGCAATACTGCAAAATTATTCTGCATTTCGATCTTGTTTCGCAACTGGTTTAAAAGTGCAGCATCCGTTTTTTTCCCGTAAACATTGCCAGTTGAAAAAATTGTGAATTTAGGTTCTTCCTGAGCGAAAACTAAATTTCCCTGAATTAGAAAAAATACAAAAAGCCAATATTTTAAAAATCTCACCATCCTTATAAATTATTGCTCTCTGTTAATAAATCCGGTTCGGCATACAGCAGGCACAATCCCTCACTTGTCTTTAATCTGGGTAACATGGTTTGCCTTTTTTTCTGGTAGTTTTGCATTTTCACCAGAATTTTATTCAGCGTTTTCAGTGCTTTTTCGATGTACGAACCTTTATTAAGCATGACACATTCGGCACGTTGCGCCAGGGCAGCATCAGTAATTTCTGAGCGGGTTGGCACTCCTTTTTTAACCAGCGATTCGAGTACCTGAGTTGCCCAGATAACAGGGATATGCGCTGCCTCACCCAGACGCATAATTTCCTCCTGGATGGTGGCGAAATTTTCCCAGCCGGTTTCAATGGCCAAATCGCCGCGCGCTACCATAATTCCCACAGGGTAAGTTTGCATAGCTTGCAGCAAAATTTCAGGCAGGTTTTTATATCCTTTTCGGGTTTCGATTTTCAGCACGATTCCTAAAGAGGTTTCGCATTTTTCCAGTGCCTTCTGTAGTGCCCTTACATCTGAAGCCTGATTTACAAACGAAAGATTCACGGCATCGGCATGCTGGGCCACAAAATGGAGGTCTTCCTTGTCTTTTTCAGTTAATCCGCTTATATCCATATCCGTATCTGGAAAATTAATGCCTTTATCGGCTTTCAGCTTGCTGCCGTTTGCCGAGGCATAAGTGATGGTAATTTCCAATTCATCGTGTCTCACTTTTTTGACTACTCCCTCAATTTTACCATCGTTCAGATAAACTGATTCACCTGCTTTAACATATTGAAAAAATTCAGGCAGGGTACAGGAAATGTGTGCCGGATTGACCAAACTACCTTGCAAATCATAGCGTGCAGATTCGCCGGCCAGAAGCGAACTATGGAGCAAAAGGGTATCGCCTGTGTACAAAGTGATAAACTGCTCGGAAGGGAGCAACTCACCCACGTAATTCTTCTCTTTCCCGGTTTCTTGCACTTTATGTAAAATCAGCTCAGTGCCGGTGGTAATGTATGCCGAATCGGAGCAGAGTGCCCATCTTCCTTTGCCTTGTTTTCGGATAATTTCCATCCGGCATTTTTTCCCCCGCGAATCAGCAAACCAAAGGGTATTGCCTCTTTTTATTTTTTCTATGAACGTATCGCTTACCGGAATAACTGCATCGAATTCGCTTGCCGGGGGCAGAACATCGTTGGGAGCAATCCAGACACGGGCCGGCTGCACCACTGTACCGAGCGAATCGCGCAGTGGTTTGATATGCACAACCTGTGGACCCGGCTGCATAGCACCTGTTCGCAGTTTAGGGCCGCCCAGGTCCATCATTATTTTGCATTTCCGTTTAATATTTTTGCTGCTCCTTTTCACGTTTTCAATCATCCCTGCCCAAGCCAATTCGCCATCATGTGCGCAGTTTATACGAGCACTGTTCATCCCATTTTGCATCAACTGATTTACTAACTGATAATTTTCGGCTGCCTCCGAAGGTAATGTAACCATAATTCGGGTCCTCCGTTTGTTAGATTTATTCCCAAACAAACGTTTGGTATTCCTGCGCAGCAGTTTTTCGCTTCGTTTAATGCTGATGCAGTTTTTCTGTGTCACTGTATCGGTGTCTCCCAGTAACATGTGAATAATGGGTTGAATGGTCAGCAGACTTCTCATAACATGGCCTTCAATGTTGGCCAGATCGGGCAACCCAAGGTAACGGAGGCTCTGCTGCAATTCACTGATGTCAAAACTCCGGAAAGCCAGATAATGCATCAGGTTGAGTGCGCTTTCCCTGTACTCCGGATGCACAGCAGACAAGCTGTCAGCATATTCGGTTTCCAATTTTTCCGCTTTACTGATGATTTTTTCAATCTGAGCCTGTATGATTTCCAGTTTATTTTTTGTTTTCATTTCAAATTGCCTTAATCCTTTCAATTGTCATTCTAACCTTAAATAATTCATATAAATACAAAGAGAAACGCGCCTACACTAATTACCAGTCCCACCATAAAAACATTGTAGGCCCAGCGTAGCAACCGGTATTTTTTGGCCAGTACCTTGCCCAGTGAATACTGGTCTTTGGTGAGTGTGGAGTATAGATAAGGGTCGTCATTAATCATTTCAGCAACGGCCCATTCATATTCTTCCAGAGCCATGTTATAAAAGTTTCCAAAAAAGATCAGATTTACTTTCTTTTGCTTTATGTCTTCGCGGGTAAATTTGCCTGAAGATATGTTTGGCCGGGTGGAAAGAATGGCCAGCACAATGGTGGACAAACTGAACAGGATGAAAATGATGGTAGGTACAATTATGACGGGTTCCTGTTTAAATTTACTCACCAGAGTGGCCAGCGCCAGCGAAATGATAATGCCATTCAGAGAAATGAGAATATTAGATTTATTGTCGGCAATGTGGCTCAGATTAATCTGGTTCCGGGCAGTTAGTTTAAACATGGAATCCACACCGCGCGAATAACTTTTCGATTTGGCAGCTTTCATTTTCGTTTTCGTGGTCTGTTTGGCAATGAGCTCCTTCAATATTTCAAGGTTTTTCTGCTTTGGTTCATCCAATTTGTCTTTACAAAAAGCTGTGTGCCAGCTATGCTCCTTAAACAATTTAAGCGACTCCTGATCGAATTCGGCTTTTTTTAATTTGTGGACACCTGCCATTTTCTGCTCTTGCCGGAGCTTTTCAGCCAGTTCAAAATAGTTATTCTGGCCCAGGTGGATAAAATCAGCATCGCAAAGTACTTTGGCCAACCGGCTTTGTGGGTTCTGGGGAAAGGCAGTAGCCAGAATACATTCGGAGACAGCATCACAGATGTTTTCATCAACACCCTGACGTTCAAGAAATTTAGCAGCCATTGCGGCGCTTTCTTTCTCATGTCCTTTGTAGGTTTTAATGTAACCCACATCGTGAAACCAGGCAGCCACCCGCAGGGTACTCATTTCATCTTCCGACAGATTTTCTTTGGTACCGATAAATACGGCGTTTTTTACCACTTCCAGTGTATGGTTCAATGTATGGTAGGCATAACCCTCCGGAGTTTCATTTTTCAGGAGACTTGTAACAAATTTTTCAGCCTCCCTGATAATTGTTTCATTCATTTTCATTGTTTCTGATTTTTTGATATTTCCATTTTTTCATTAAAAATATACAGTAAAACCGGGCGATTGATTCCCTTAACAATTGCCGGTTTCTGAGACATAAACACTGCTTTCACATTCGCATCGAGTTCATTGAAAACTTCTTCGGAAATTATAAGCTGCGAATGCAAGCGTTTATTTAATTGTTCGATGCGCGAAGCCATTATCACTACATTTCCGGTTATGGAGTACTGTTTACGTATCGCTGAACCAATGTTTCCGATAACTGCTTCGCCGTAATGCAGACCTATCCCGATTCTGGTTTCGGGTATTTTCCCTGCTTTATTTTCTTCTTTCACTTTCCGGATGATATCAATAGATGCCAATACTGCATTTTGCGCTACATTACCCTCCGAAACCGGTGCACCATAAGTGGCCATAAACCCATCTCCCAAAAATTGATTGATGACACCGTTGTAACGTTGTACACTGTCAATCATAAACTGAAACAAGCTGTTTAAATAAGCCACTACCTCCTCTGGCGAATGGCTTTCCACGAAAGGGGTAAAATTGCGGATGTCTAGAAACATCACACATACCTTTTTGCGTGCACCTGAGAGTTCGTCCCTATTTTCGAGGATGCTGCCGGCAATTTGCGGTGAAATTTGCTGGCCGAACAGGTCGATGACTTCGTTTTTTTCTTTGATGCTTTTGAACGAAGCCAGCATTTTCTTTTTAATCAGATCGGCTACAAAACCAGCCGCAATGCCCGATATCAATAAAATTATCCCCTGTCCCAGATACTGCATTCCGGTTAAATCGGGACGATAACTGTTCACGGGCACACCGCTGAAAATAGTGGAATAATAAACTGATACAGCCACGTATTGGATTGCTGCCAGTCCACCTGAAAAAACGGAGAGTTTAAAGTTTAAACGCAGTGTAGAAAGCACGATAAAAAGAAAATAGGTTAGTGTGGCCGGCGCCTGAAGAATGACTGTCTGACCTGAATATTCAACAATGAAAATGAATAAGAGCGTCAATAGCGATATTTCGGAAAATGAATTTACATAACCAAAGATGCTCCTGTGGTGAAAAAACATTTTCATTTTTTTGCCAATAAAAAAATGTATAAATGCTTCGTAAACAATAATTACTAAAGTGAAAATGAGGATGGCATAAATGGCAATGTGCGTATTAAAAAGTGACAGGTACTGTTGACGGTAAAAAAAGTAGATAACCATCAACAGTATGGCCTCAAGTCCCAACATTCCAATCAGAATGAGTGCGCGAAGGCGCTCGCTGCCCGCAAACTCAGCATTATAAAGCTCTTTGGGATTTTCCGGCCGAGAAGAATGGTTCATTTTACTTTTCCCTTTCATTGTTTATGCAATTCACCAAAGCGCAAAGTTAGTAAATATTAACTAACTTACAAAGTTTTCAATACTATTTTTAATTCGATAACAAAAACCATTGCCAGAATGTGAAATATTTCCATGTTCAAGTATATCATGAATGGCTTCAAGCGTTTGTGTATAATCAAGCTTTAAATAATTCATACCTGCTTCATCAAAAAAAGAGATAACCCGTGAGTACAAAAAATCCATAAGAACAGGTGGAATCATATACTTTTTATTTATTTAAATGAATAAGCCTGCAGTCCAATTCTGAATACCGCTATTCGCTGGTAAAAATTTATGTTGTAATAATCTTCGCCGCTGTAAAAGTTAGCGTACAGGCTTACATCAGATAGGAATTTCGGCCGGTATGCCATGGTCAGTGTAAAGTTGAACCGTTCTTTAAAGTTGAAAAAGGAGGCATCGTTCATGTTGCCAATCAGCCAGGTTGTTTCGGGCCGGTTTTGCACGGCCGGATTTTTGTCGAATTCCAGTTTTTTGGAAGCATTGTTGGACTCGAGAAACCTGAAAACCTGAAAGCTATTGTGCCAGCGGATAAAACTGTAGCGGCCTTCCAGTTCTTCAGCCCTCTCTAGATCGATGTGGTACTCGAGTGATGATTTAAAGTATTCGTTGGTATTGGAAAACGGCAATACGTTTTGATTCAGGAAAAGCCCCAGTTCAAGGTAATTGATTGAAAAATTTCCGGATATCGTGTTAAAACTCCCGTCCTGATTAAAAAAATCGCCATCCTGTCCATTGGAATGATGGGTCAGATTTAGAAAAAGGTATTTTACTTTTTCGTCGCCGGTTTTATTCGACTTATGGTAAAAACAGATTTCGGACATATAACTGGGTGTTCGAACCGGTAAGGATTCTTCGGCATACATCCTCATCAGAATAGCTGGTGAAATGGTTGCCCCCCATTTTGCATCGCGACTGGTTCGCAGTAAAAAGTAGGGAGCAATCAAGGCTTCAAAAATCAGCGGTTCCATATTCCCGATTCCCTGACTGAAAGTGATGTAACTGTCAGTCTGGTTGGCCCGAATGGTTCTGAAAAACGAATTTTCTGTAACCTGCAAAACCTCCGTTTGTGCTTTCAAATTCTCCAAACCGAGACACGGGACAAATCCAACCAACAAATATGTTTCCAGTTTTTTCATTTTTTATTCCTGAAATCCTATGATTCTGCCAATTCTTTTTGATGAAATATTTCGCGATTAAACTCATAATCTTTAAAGGGAACCTTGAAAAACAGGCGGTATAGCACCGGAACAAACAAAAGTGTAATCAAGGTGGCAAAAAACAACCCGAAAATAATAGCCAGAGTGAGCGGCTCCCAAAGTAAATCACCCGAAAACCACAAAGGCAGCATTCCTAAAGAAGTGGTTAGCGTGGTGAGAATTACCGGCGTGAATCGGTTGTTGGCTGCTCTTAATATGGCATCGCGCCTGTCTATAGCAGGGTTTTCTGCAATCTCTACATCAATCTGATCAATAAGGATGATAGCGTTGTTTACGACAATTCCGGCAAGGGCAATTACTCCCAGCACACCGAAAAAGCTCACAAATGAACCGCCAATAAACCACCCTGCCACCACACCAATCATTCCCAGCGGAATGGAAAGCACAATGATAGATGCTTTACGGATAGAGTTAAACTGAAGGACCAGCAGCAGTACAATTAGAAAAAATGCCAGGGGCAGATTGGCAAAAATAGCTCCAAGGTTTTCGGCTTTGTCTTCATCTTCGCCCCCCAACTCAAAGTTGTAACCCAAATCCCAGCCGGCTTTTTGAGTGTCCAGCCACGGATTGATGGCCTCAAAAATATCGGAAGCATTATATCCGGGTTCAAGGTGAGCACCAACAGTCATAGTTCGTTTTAAATCCTTACGAATCACTTTTCCGAACTGCCAATCAACCTTTACATCGGCCACTTGCGAAAGCGGCACGTTCTGATTTCGGGCCGATGAATAAATAGTAAATGCCTGCACCGTTTCGATGTCGTGCTCGTCGCTGTTTTCATTTTTCAGGAAAATGGGAATCTGTTTATCGGTTTCAAAAAAGTCGCCGATTTTCATGCCCGACAACCCGGTATTCAGTGCCAGGGCAATTTGCATGTTGGTTAATCCGGCGCGTTGTGCTTTCTCGGGATGGATATCCACCATCAGTTTTTTGATTTTCGGCCCCCAGTTATCGGTAATATTTTTGGCGCCCTCGATGGTCACAAGCTTCTCTTTCACTTCTTTTGAAATAACCGCCAGCTTTTCGGGATCATTGCCCGAAATTCTGATTTCCACGGGAGTTCCTGAAGCGCCAGCGCCTGAAAGCCGGTTCACCCGAATATCGGCATCGGGAATGTGGTTGAAACAAAAACTGTCCACTTTGGCGATAATGTAGTCGTTGTCCATATTGCCGGTGGTATTGAGCAACATGTGGGCATAGCTGGAGTTGGCTTCGTTTTTAAAATAGCCCAGGTCATATGGCTCAGGGCCTTCTCCAATAAACGAGGAGAAATCCAGCACTCCCGGTTTATCTTTTTCAGTTTCGGGATTGACAATCAGGTTTTCCAAAATATAATTACCGATGTCGTTCACCGCCTGCTCGGTATATTCCATCTGCGTGCCCGACGGAAACTTAATATCCACGGTAACCAGGTTTCGGTCGCTGTCGGGTACCAGTTTAAAAGGCAGGAACTGTACCATCGACAACGCCAGGACGAACAACGCCAGAATGAATCCCAGGAAAAGGAATGGGTTCTTCAAAACCCGAAAAAGCAATCCGTTATACCATGAATTTAGCTTGTCCATGTTCTTGTCCATAAAATTCTCCTTCTTCTCTTTGTTCCCGGCTTTTGCCTTAATAATCAGAACAGCCAGCAGCGGTATAAAGGTAAACGCAAGAAACCAGGATGCCAGCAAGGTTGAACTAACGACCCAAAACAACTGCGAGGAGATTTCACCCATTGGAGTCTGGGCCAAAGCAAACGGCAGAAAAGCTGCAGAAGTTGTAAGTGACGAAATGAGCAGTGGAACAATCAAGACTTTGCCGGAATAAACGCTGGCTTCAAACGCATTGAGTCCGCGTTTCATGTTCACCAGAATGGATTCTGAGACAACAATCCCATTATCGACCAATAATCCCAAAGAAATAATAAGCGCTGCCAGCGAAACTTTGTTAAACCCCAGGTCGAGCAAACCGAGGAAGAAGAAGGACGTGAGAATGACCATTGGGATGAGGGTGGCCACCAGTGAACCGGTTCGGAATCCCAGAAACAAAAGCATCACAGCCAAAACAATAAGGATACTCTGCATCAGGTTCACCAGGAAGTCGTTTACCTGACCACTTACCACCTGGTCCTGAGATGCCGATCGCACCACCTCCACACCCAGTGGCAGGTTGCTGTTTATCCGGGGCAACGCCTTGTCCACGCCTTCGCCAAGCCTGACTATATTGGCACCGTCTTTCAATGAAATGAACAGTGCAATGGCAGGTTTACCATTGATTTTCACTATTTTTTGGCGGGGTGTGATGTAATCGCGATAAATACGGGTGGTAATATCTTCCAGATAGACGGAGACCCCGGTGGAGGTTGGAATTAGGATTTTTTTAAGGTCGTCAATGGTTTCAAAACTTCCCGAAGGTTCCAGCACAATCCGCTGGCGACCCATGTTAATTTCACCACCAGGATTGAGAATGTTGGTAGCTGAAATGATATTCCGAAGCTTGATAACATCCAGACCGTAGTGAGCGAGTTGCTTGTCGTCGAACTCGATAAAAAGACGCTCATCCTGAACACCGCCGTAATTGATTTTGGCCGCATCGGGAAGCAGCAGCAGTTCATCGCGCACCTCTTTGGCGTAGTCTTCCAGTTTATTGTACGGAACGCCGTCACCTGTGACACCCAAAATTATCCCGAATACGGTTCCGATGTCTTCATCTTTGACCACCGGACCGAAAACGCCCTGCGGCAGGGTGGGCTTTAAATCTTCCACCTTATTTCTGAGGGTGGTCCAAACCGACTGCAACTCTTTTCCACCAACGGCTGTAATCAGTTCAACAGTAATAACCGACAGCCCGGGGCGCGATTCACTGTTAATGGTTTTTACCTCAGCCATTTCACGAATCACTTCTTCCAGCGGTTCCGTAATCAGCGATTCCACTTTATGTGGGTCAGCGCCTGGAAACTGAGTAACCACAACAGCAATCCGAACTGTATAAGGCGGCATGCTGTCGCGTTCCATTGTAAAATAGTTACCAATGCCAATAATGGCTACCACCAGAATGGCTATGAGGGTAATCCGACTATTATTCAGTGTTACTTTTGTAAGATTCATCTCAGTAATAATTTTAATTATCCAGAAGTTTTACCTTCCGGCCATCGTATAAAAAACTTAAACCGGCGGTTATCACCACTTCATTTTTGTCCAGACCGCTCATAATTTCGTATCCTTTGGCTTGCAGTTCCCCCAGGGTAACCTCTCTTTTTTCGGCAACATATATGTCACTTTCATTGCTTTTAACCGCCACAAAAACAAAATCGCCCGACTGGTCATGGCCAACGGCATCGGTGGCAATCACTATCCTGTATTGAGAAAGGCTGTCCACGTTCAGAGCTAGTTCAACCGTACCGGTCATTCCCGGAAAAAGCCGGGAAGAAGATTCAGCTAACTGGATAATAACTGGGTAAGCGGAAGCATTGGGGATACCAGGACTCACTTCGGTAATTACTCCCCGGAAAGTTTTTTCGGGAAATGCACTGAATCGCACCGTTACATCCTGTCCGCGATTGATTTGCGCGATGATGTTTTCAGGTACAGCAGTTTTTACTTCCAGGTTGTTTACTCCAGCAAAAACCACAATGGGATGACCAGCTCCGGTCATTTCGTTTTCCTGAGCCATCACCGAAGAAACAACACCATCGAAAGGCGCTCTCAAAACTGTATAATCCAGTTGATTTTGTGCTGCATTGAGTTGTGAACGGGCAGTTTTCACCATGGTTCCGGCCGATTCAAACTGCGTTTTTACTTTTTCGTATTCGCTCAGTGAAACATTGTTGTTCACATATAGGCTTTCAACACGCAAAAAAGCTGATTTGGCTGCGGCCAACTGAGCTTCTGCATTTTTCAGGGAAGCTTCTGTCTTGTTGTAATTGATGCGGTAGTCGGTATTGTCAAGGCGGGCAATCACTGCTCCTCTTTTCACCGTATCTCCCATGTCAATAGTTACCTTCTGTATCAAACCACCGACCTTGAAACTCAGTTTCGCCTCGGTGGCAGATTGAGTTACTCCTGAAAATGAGCGCACGTTTTGCGTAATGCTTTTTCCCACCTCCTGGTAAAAAACTGGTCGAATGGCTTCTTCCTTTTCTTCTTTGCCTCCGCAACCAGCCAGCAGCAGAGCGCTTAAAACGAGTAGTTGTATTTTTGTTTTCATTATCATTTTTTATTCTTCGGTTAAATATTTTAATAATCGGTTAGTGTATCGTGCCCTTTCGGATTCATCTTCCAAAAAGAAAAATTTTCCCTGCAACCGTTCAGTTTTGATGTAGTCCAGGATATATTGATAGCGCGAACCAAGTGCCATTTGCCGGGTGCGTATCATCACACTTTGAGCATCGGTAAGCTGCGCTATGTTAACCATTCCATGTGCATAGGCATCCTGAATGGTATAGAAATTCTTTTCGGCAGCATTGGCCGCATTTTTCGACAGTTCCAATTCACGATAGGAAGCCTGTAGAAATTGTACGTTGGAACGGATTCCCGTTTCCAGTTTGTTGAGCAGGTCATCTTTTTGCCAGGCAATTTTATCCTGCTCAATGCTTGCCCGTTGCACTTCGTTTCTTTTCCGGCCACCTTCAAATATAGGAATGCTAACGCGCAGGCCAAGGTACCAGGTGATATCATCAGGTGGTGGCGGTACCGGCAGTTGCGGATTACGGATGACACCTTCTCGCACAAAAGCCTGGTCAGCATTTCCGATAAGTGCTACCTCAGGCAAATACATCTGCCTGATTTTCATTGACTTTTGCCGGTCAATCATCTCTCCTGCAGTTGCTAATTGTTGCAGCTCAGGCGAATGGGTCAGCATTTCGTTTATCAAAAAGCCTGCATATTTTTCAGTCAAATTCGGATTGTTGAAATATGAATCCAGGATTTCTTGATTGTGAATGATGGTTTTGCCTATATCTGCCGAATCAGGCGTGGCAATGGTATTTCCGATGGGTTGGTTCTGCAGTTCGTTTAACCTGTACATGGCTGCTCTGTACCCTGCCTCTGCATCGTTCAAATCCATCCTGCCGAGGTTCAACTCACTTATCCACCGGTTGACATCCGATACGCTGCCCTCACCGCTTTTCCCTTTGGCTTTGGCCAGTTCCAGGTTTTTTAGGGTGGCAGATACGTTTTCATTTTTTATCTGAAGGTTGTTTTTAGCAAACAACAATGAAATGTAAGCCTGCGAAACATTGAGCACAATGTCGAGCGTAGTTTGTCTGGTACCCTGTTTTGTGCTTTCGGCCATCAGCTTTTTCAGTGCAATGTTCGCATAGGCCGCTTCGGAATAAATCACTTGCTTTAACGACACAGAGCCGGTAATGGTATATTCGCCTCTCTGCCCCATCGAAGCTTCCACAAGATTTTCACTCAGTTGAACGCCCATCCCCGAAACTTCCACTTGCGGTAAAATATTTGCTTTGGCAATGCGAATATCTTTTTCTGCCATCAGCAAATCCTGGTCGGTTATTTTCCCTAGCAGGTTATTTTCAAGCGCCAGGGCAATGGCCTGATGCAAAGTCAGTTCTTCACCGGGCATTTTGGCCACATTAAGGAAAACAGCATTTCCCAGATCAGACCATTTGGGAAACCGGTCCGTCAACCGCAGGCTTTCCATGTTAACGATAGGTGTTCGCTCCGATTCATCTGACATAGCGGGAATATCACCCAGACTGGTTCCTTCTGAAGCTTTTAAAACACGCACGGCCACTTGCCGGGCTAATTGCTGAAAGGTGAACTGCGGTGTAAATGTAATGGTGGCTCCATATTTCAGGTAGGCTGCTCCGTTCACCGAAAGTGACGGAATACCTTGTTCGTTCAAGCCGGAGAAAATCGCCTCTGTTGCAGCAGCGGAGTGCTTAACCAGTGGAAAAATCATGACTGCATCAGTAGCAGAAGGCAATTGTTCCACCGGATTTTCATTTTCTTCTACCGGAACAAACGAAACCTCAAATGTATTTCCATCAGCTTTTAAATAACTGGTTAACATTGGAAATTCTGAATAAAGCTCCCGGGGAATAATAACTGCAAGGTTACCGGATTCGAAAATCAGGGCAAAGGAGTGCATGTCGTTTTTCAACCGGATGAGTGATTCAATCCACGAAAAATGAGGAATGCCCGAACTTTTATCGGGTTGAACAGGCAAGTTTTGAAGCTCTGGGTCTAATGCGGTAGCTGCAATTACCGGCTTTGGATATGCGGACAAACGAGCCGCCGCTTCTGAGGAAAGAAACCCCAGCGTTACAATTATGTCCACTTCCTGGTCATTCAAAAATGCCTGTAGGTTTTCCCTGACCTTTTCAGACTGCCAGTTTGCACTTAGTTCTTTAAAAACAGCACCATCGCCGGCATTGGTCAAAGCTTCAATTTCTGATTTTACCTGCCTGGTGAGTAAATCAAACTCATTTCCTGAGGCATCAGTAACAATTCCTACCCTTACCGGTTGGGTATGAAGTACCAACGGATAAATGAGAAGGATAAAAATCAAGTTTAAAATTATTGGTATGCGATTCATATTGAAAAAATTAATCTGTAACTGACTGGTTTTTTTTGAGGTCGCGAACCATGTTGTCTGCAAGCTGCATATTATTCATAAGTGCTTGAAAACTGCCGAGGATTATTTCAACAAGTACTTTGGTCTCTGTTTTGAGTGTAAAAACCTTTTGAGCTTTTCCACGATCGATTAAACCGGTTAGGTATTTTTCCGCCATGCTTTTAATCCGGGAAATAATATTGTCTGCACCGCTGTAAAGCTGTCTCAAATCCTTATCGAAAATTACAGTCAGGTAATATGGTTTTTGTTTGAATAATCGGTGCAATTGCTTAAAAAGCTTCTCAAATTCATCGGCAGGAGAATTCTGACTGGAAGAAATTCCATTGATTAACTCTTTCAGCTCCCTTTCGAGGGCAAATAAAAGTTTTTCAAAGGCCTCCTCTTTTTTCCGGATGAGTGCATAGAGATCAAATCCTATTATTTCCGGCTGTTTTGATAGTTTCTCTAAGGAAAAACCTTCCATTCCTGATTCCATAATAAGCCTCCCGCTCGCTTTATTTATTTGTTCTTCTGTTTTCGAATCCATGTTCTTG
>JAGXRB010000314.1 GCA_018336075.1 Bacteroidota bacterium | reverse complement strand
CAGCGGAACAGGCGACCTGCTCGATGAAGTTGTTAAGATTCTTCCTGATGATGTTGTGGAAGAAGATACCGATATCCCGAAATTCACTGTTGTTGGTAGGCCAAATGTTGGAAAATCATCACTGGTAAATGCCTTTCTGGGTGTTGAACGCAATATCGTAACACCCATTGCCGGAACAACACGTGATGCAGTTCACAGCCGGTTCAATGCTTTCGGAATGGATTTTATCCTTGTTGATACTGCCGGAATCCGCAAAAAAGCCAAAGTTTCTGAAAATATTGAGTTTTATTCTGTCATGCGCTCCATCAGAGCCATTGAAGAAAGCGATGTAGTTTTGTTGCTTATCGATGCTTCAACCGGACTCGAAGCCCAGGATATTAACATCTTACGCCTTGCATACAAAAATAGAAAAGGGCTTGTAATGGTTGTGAATAAGTGGGACCTTATCGAAAAGGACTCTAATACCCATGTCAAATTTGAGGCACGTATCCGCGAGAAGCTTGCGCCTTTTACGGATGTGCCGATTGTTTTTACATCAGTGTTAGAAAAACAGCGCATCTACAAAGCACTTGAACTTGCCAATGCGGTGTATGAGAATAGAAAACGGCAGATTCCCACTTCAAAACTCAATGAAGTGTTGCTGCCCATCATCGAAGCAATGCCACCACCAACAGCCTCCAGAGGTAAATACATTAAAATTAAATACATTACTCAGGTTAAAATTGCAACTCCGCACTTTGTGTTTTTCTGCAATTTCCCGGATGATGTGAAAGAAAGTTACAAGCGCTTTCTCGAGAATAAAATACGTGAGAATTTTAACTTTTCAGGTGTTCCAATTCAAATCCACTTCCGCCAGAAATGAGTGAAACCATTCGAGTTGATAAATGGCTTTGGGTTGTGCGGCTTTTCAAAACACGCACGCTGGCAGGGGAGGCCTGCAGAGGAGGAAAAGTGAAATTAGGCACAAATGCCGTAAAGGCCTCCAGAGAAATCAAAGAAGGCGACATCATTGAGGTGCATACAGGGCACATGAACAGGACAGTTCAGGTAAAAAGCATTTCAAACAACCGTGTATCTGCAAAATTGGTTGAAAATCTGATGATCGATCTCACCCCTCCGGAAGAATACGAACGCTTGCAACTTATGAAAGAATTCAATGCTGAAAAGCGACAACGGGGCGTTGGACGTCCTACCAAAAAGGAAAGACGCGATATCGATCAGTTGAAACAACATTTGAAATAGAGAAGTTTATTAATCGTTTACATCATTTTTTATGAACAAGCTTTTACTTTTTGTAGCATTCCTGCTGGCTTTTGGTTTTTCCTCCTGCCAGAATTCTATTCAAAAACTAAGTCAGCCTGCAAATGGTTTTACTATTGCTTTCTACAATGTAGAAAACCTTTTTGATACCATCAATGACCCTACCATAAACGATGAGGAGTATCTGCCGGAATCAAAAGTAGCATGGAATACCGAACGCTATATGAGCAAGCTTGATAATCTTGGAAAGGTGATTGCCGCAATGGATACACTCGATTTTCCGCACGTTCTTGGTTTGTCGGAGGTAGAAAATGAAGCTGTTTTAAAAGACCTGATTCAAAACAGTCATGTCAAAAAAGCGAATTACAGAATCGTTCATATCGAAGGAAAAGACCCACGCGGCATTGAGGTTGCCATGATTTACAGACCGGCATATTTCAATCCATTCCATAAGCAGGCTTTGAATTTTTCGCTTGACAACGGCCGTGAACAAAGACATATCCTTTATGTAAAAGGAACTATTGCATCCGGCGACACGCTTCATGTTTTTGTGAACCACTGGACATCCCGTTTTGGCGGAAAAGAAGAAACAATTCCGGCGCGCACAGGCACTGCAGCTTTTTTGCGCACTGTAGTTGACTCTTTGTTTGCGGTTAATTCAAATTCAAAAATTATCCTTGTTGGCGATTTTAATGACAATCCTGACGATCCAAGCATGTTCACTTTCTTAAAAGCCTATGCCCCCAATGATGACATAAGACCATTAAGTCTCTACAATCTGGCAATGGAACCATACCTTTTAGGCGAAGGAACTTTGTATTATCAGGGATGGGATTTTTTCGATCAGGTTGTTGTTTCATCTGCTTTACTTGCTCCTCTTGATGGAAACCTTAAATCAAGTTCGATAGAAGTTATCAAGAAAGACTGGATGCTTTTTCAACCCAGAGAAGGAGAAGCAAGACCAAACCGCACAGCTTCTGGTGGCAGATATTACGGAGGTTTCAGCGATCACCTGCCTGTTTTGATCCGACTGAAATAAATTGGTTTTTTATTAACTAATTCAACATTTCGGGCTTTGGAAGCGTCACTGAAGTAACATTCCAGTATTCCCATTTGTACGCAAGTTTTATTACACATTCTCCTTTAAAAAGATGATGGTAACGGGTATTTTCCACCCTTCCGGAAACCTCAATGTCTGCCACAACAATCGCAGTTTCTTGGTCGAACAGGACTGATTTGAAATCCAGATTCAGATCTGAAAAATCGTCATAGGATGCCCTCAACGATTTCAGCATTTCTTCTTCTTCGATATCTTTAACATTTTCATTGAAATAGAATTCGTTTCCGACACCAAACAGACTTGTCAAAAAACTCTTTGAGTTTCTTTTAAGGTCATATTCGTGATTGGGGTGAAATTCTTCATAAATGAAATTCAGCATCATGCCGGGTAAACGAATATCATCAATCTCATGCAGAAAGAGTTCTTTTACTATAAAGCGGTAGATTTCTGCCGGTTCCACACGGCAAAGCGTGTTCAGATTGACGCCATTTTTTTCAAAGATATCATAGAGTCTTAATAATTCATATTCGGTTTCTTCAGAATTCAGGTCGGCAGGGTCTGTAAAATCAGGCTTTCCCAGAAAATCAAAAAGAGAAATGCTTTTTGCATTTTCATAGGCCGCTTCAAAGGATTCAACATAGTCTAAAAACCGCTTTTCCAGCACTGGATCTATATTCTCTGCACCTTCAGCACTTCCAAAACGGGCACCTTTTTCAAGTGCCATTCTGGCTTTGCGCAATTCATTCTGCATGCGTAAATTTTCTGATTCCTCAGGATTCCGTATTGAGTCGTTTTCCAAAATTGATTGTTTTTATAGGTTGATAATCCTGTCCAAACTTAGTTTATATTTCTTTTCTAAAAGAATGATTTTAAACAAAATTCCTGTAAAATGAATTTTCCTACAAAGCCTCATTTTTTGAATTAATGCATTGAATCAACCCTGAATTATCTCAGTTAAAATGAAGTCAAGTTCTACATTATTCTGTATTACCTTCACCTGATTGCAATGGCTCAGATGCGCAAAAGAATAGGGAAGTTCGATGTTAAAGGTTTTATCATCTTTGATTTTAAAAACTCCTTCGCACTCTTTTTGACCATCCTTGTTGTATCTTTTTATCTGAAATTGATTTTCAAATGTGCTGATATGAAACCATGAACCGGCACCTTCGCCGCTTAGCCACAGTGCATTTTCGGGTATTTCCGGATGCCTTTCCGGCTGAGGAAGGGTGCTGTGCAGCATCTTTTGTGGGAGTGCTTTTTCCGGATAAAATGGGGTATAGTGGCGCGTTTTTTCAATTATATACGTTTTCCCAAGTGCCTTTACATTGCTTATCGGCGTGGGTGTAAGCGGAACAAAATATTTAAGGCGGAAAGCAATTCTAAAATCAGGTCGGCCAGCTGAAATCACATCATTTACAAAACGTGAACAATTATTGCCTTTGTATTTAAATGGCCCATAGTTTATTGGACTCATTTCCTGTAGTTTAGTGGCTTTGTTGAATGCTTTATCGAAATTTATTCTGCAGTATGAAGCATGTAAACGACCATCGCCATGGTACTCTTCGTTATTTTGTAATTCGGAAAGTAAGGCTGATATATTTTCGATTTCGTCACCATTCTTTGAAATGACGGGCTTTACTTTTGTTGCCAATCCATGGTCTGTGAATGCACTTCGGACTCGACCTTTGCCAAAAGGCGCATGGTATCTGCCAAAATCAAAATAGTGAGTTTTTCCGGTTTCAGCATCTATTAAAAGGAGGGCCGCATGACCCGCTTTGTAATAATGATTGATACTGATGCCTGTTTTATTCATCAAGCTGTCATACCAGCTTCCGGGCTGCTTGCAAAAGGTTTCAGGCCATGCAAGTGCAATGGCAAAACCTGTGAATCGACTATCAGATGACATGAGACTTTTTTAGTGATTCTTCAATTTGAAGGGCCTCGGTCAGGAAGTTTTCGAAAAATCTATTGATGTCTGTTTTTGAAAGTTCGCCGTTGGCAGTGATCAGCCGTATCGTTAGTTTATCCCCGATATAACCATAATTGACGATCGATTTTCCGCTTTTTCTAAGGTGTTCACGTACTGCAAGGTTGAAAGCGTTTAAATCAGTTGTATAAGCAGGAATGTACCTGAAACAGATTGCGAAAGACTGTCTCGGTGAAAGCAGTTCCAGTTTTGGGTGTTGATTTACCTTTTCTTCAGCAAGGATGGCCATTTCAAAGAGATTGTCAATTCGGTTTTCGTAGCCCTGAATGCCAAAATATTTCCATGCAAACCACAATTTCACGGCATCAACCCGACGACCACACTGAATAGATTTTTTCCCAAGGTCTTCAATGTTATCAATATCGTGAAAGATGTAATCGGTATTAATATCTGTAAGATTAAACTGTAAGCTGCCTTTTTTCTTCATCAGCAGCACTGAACAGATAAGTGGAATATTCATCAGTTTATGCGGATTCCAAGCAAAGGAATCAGTTCTTTCGATGCCGTTCATCAGACTGCGGTGTTGATTGCTGAGAATAACTGAGCCACCGAAAGAGCCGTCAGCATGAAGCCAAAGACCGTATTTTTCGCAGATATCTGCCATTTCATCAATTGGATCGTAAGCGCCAAGCAAAGTTGTAGCACAGGTTGCAACGACAAAGAATGGGGTTTCTCCATTTGCAACTGAATCTTTGATGGCTTTTTCGAGTTCAGCGGGAATGATACATCCGTTTTCGTCTGCCTTAACTTTTACTACATTTTTAGCACCTATACCAATCACATTGGCTGCGGTTTCTATCGAATAATGTGCATGTTCATTGATGAAAGCCTTCAGCTTTAAATTGTTATCATAGCCTGAAAAGCGCCCGTTAGGATAAATTTTGTTTCGGGCCGAAAACATGGCAACAAGATTGGCATTGCTCCCTCCACTCACAAAAATGCCATCGCCATTGGAATAACCTGCATAACTGTTCATCAGACGGATCATTTCAGTCTCAATCATTGAAGCCACCGGCGCTACTTCATAGGTGTACATTGAAGTGTTTGCAAGCACTGTGAGCACTTCCCCTATAAATGCAGGAAAATTGAAACCTGAATACAATTGATTCAGAAACTGCTTGTTTCCGGTTCTGACGGAATGCTCAAGATAGCTGTCCATTAACTCCAAAAATTCGTGCTCTGAAACACCTTTTTGGGCAATAGAAAAATCAATCAGTTTACTTAAATCTGAAGGCTGATTGAATTTGACAACAGGGATGTTATTGTCTTCATTTGACGCAAGATAGTCTTTGATTTTTGTGAAGGTTTCTGATAAAACGTTCAGATCGTTCATAGGAATATATTTGTTTTATTTATTGAAGCTTTGCTTCCAAAGTTTTAAGTGCTTCAAAGGCTTTATTTCGCTCATAATAGGTACTTACAAGATTGTAATAGTCGCTCAGCAGTTCCTTATCTGCAGCAAAAAATGGCATTTCCGAAAGAACAGTTTCTTTGTCAGGATTGAGAAATGCTGCACCTGAAGTTGTAATAATTTTGTTGAATTCGGGCAGGTAAATGCTTGAGTTTTCTGATGCATTTTGTCTGTTGACGTTTGCTCCATAAATATGAAGTGTTGCAACATTTTTATTTCCTGTATTTCCCATCAGATGAATCAGTTCTCCGTTGACAGCTGCAATTTTACCTTCAAGAATGGGTGATTTATCAATTATTTTAAGGTCATTATTGTCAAAACTGTAAAGGCGGTGGGTCAGTTCGCCAAAAGCACAGACACAGCCCCATTCGGTGTAGCCGTGGTTGTGAATTGCAGTGAAATCTCCGGGAGCCCACGACATCAGCAACATCTTAAATTTTTCATTTTCAAAGATAAGTTTGCGACCATAGCTTTTCGAAGAGCAGTGATCAAACAACTCAAATTCAGAAAAAACTTCTGCTTGAAATTTGTGTGATTCAACAATACTTCTGATCAATGTGTTGTCTATGTTTTCGACACCGTCGATACTATCGATCAGAGATGTCAAAGGCTTTGGCAGATTGGCTTTCATAGGCAGCTATGGCTTGTTTTATGGGTGAATTACTTCTGCAATGTGTGATTGAGCATTCGATGTCCGGGCATGAAGTTCAACACGTGAAATGGTCGGAAACCAGAAACTCCCCCCATCTATCTGAATAAATATCCGGTCTAGTTCTATCTCACGATTCTGTGCAAAAGTAAAAATACTGAATTCACCGCTGGAGTTTCGCTTCAGATAAAAAGTTTTTTGCTTGTAAGAAACAAAGTGGAAAGCTGCATTTTCTGCATCTTTAAAAATAAATTCAACCCCATAGGCATAAGTGTTTTGAATCCATGTAAGGGGTTCTTTTTTCTCAGTGCCGCTTCTTTTTATCCAGTAAATATTGATCGGATGCTCTTTGTCGAGTTTGCCATTTTTATCAACATTCAAGCTGTAAAAAATTTCGTTTGCATCTTTGCTTCTCCCGATTTTAAACAGAATACTTTCTGTCGGAACAGGCTCAATAGCAACAACATTATTTGTTACAAGAATTATAAAAAGTAAAAACAGTATTTTTCTCATAAAGTTGATAAGTAATTCCTCAAATTCAACAGGAGCAATGTGCTTTTTTGAAAGAATATTGACGTAAATGACTAAAAAATAATGCGTTATAAAAAATGAGATAAAGCCAGCACGCAAACATACTGATTTTACCTCAACCTGATAGGAGTCTATTTATTGAAAGATATACTGTTGGCGAGCTTAAGAAAATCTTCAGCGCTGCGATAACCAGAAGTTTTTGTGGCCAGACTTCCATCCGAATTCAGAAATACAAACGACGGGTATCCTGTGACACCATATTTCTTCTTCAACTCGATTCCCTCACCTTTTTCAGCATCAACACTCACATTGATGAAGTTGTTGTTGTAATGAGCACCAACATTGGTGTCCGTATAAGTTTTTGCTTTCATGCGTTTGCAATATCCGCACCAGGCAGTAGAAATATCCAAAAATATTGGTTTGTTTTCTGCTTTTGCCAATGCAAGTGCTTCATCCCAGCTTCCGTTAAAGAATTCTATTCCTTTGGGCTCATCATTGGATGGATTTTTTTCTGGCAAATTTGCAAAACCGACTATTGAAATAGTCAACATCAACAGCGAAATAAGGATCTTTTTCATCGTTACTGATTTTTTATAGTGGTTGATATTCTGATTTCAGGCTTACTTCAACAGTCTTGGCAATGTTGGATGATGGCTTACCTTTCACGAAAGTAATTCCATAATCAGCCAGGGTAATATTGAACTTGCTGTCCACTTCAACGGTGCCACCTTTGACTGTTATCTGTCCTTTTTCTTTGATAGATTTTGTAACACCTTTTAATGTGAATTCTCCCTCAACGGTGGCCTCATAAGTGCCGTCCCTGTTGAAATCGATTTCACTGATATTGGTGATTTTTCCTTTTAATGAAGCCCTTGGAAACTGTTTGGTATCCAAAAAATCCGCATTGTTAAAATGCTTTTGCATCAGTGCTTTTTCAAATTCGAATCCTTGCATGGGGACGGCAAAAATCACATCGCCGCTTACAGGATTAATCGTACTCGTTGCAGTGTAGTTGTTGGCTTCAATATCTTCAACCGGTGTGGTTGAAAAGAATTTGATGTGCGTTTTTGAACTTACATATTTTTCTACCGGGGGATTGAAGGCAGAAAATGTGAACACAATGGCCACTAAGGCTAGAAGAAAATTTACTTTTTTCATTTTTAGTTGATATTAGAATTATTATTTATTGATTTATTACGATATCACATTGTTCAAGAATTACATGCTCATAGAGGTCAAAATCTTCAATGTAGTTTGCTCCTGAGCGTATAACTCCTTTAATAACTGTCGTTTGACCGATTTTTAAACTCGTTGCATTTTCTGAAGCTTCATCCAAAAAAGTACAACTGACACCCGCTCTCATCCCTTCTTCTTTCAGAAGCACAACTTTTCGTCCATTGAAGTCTTCGCTTATGTGAAAAACGCTTCCAGTGATTTCGAGCACTTTAGAATTTCCATCATCTGAAAGGTATTTTGCGTTGGCAGTTTCAGCTTCAGTGAGATATTCATTGACGATTTCGACCACATTCAATTCATAATCGGTCTTTGCCTTGCGGATATCCCTATGTGGCATGTTGAACATATAAAAAGCAATGCCTCCACCGATAATTACAGCTACCAACAAGAGGGTAATCCCGGTTTTTACTATTTTTTTAGTTTTTGATTGCATCATTCAAAGTTTGATAAGTTGAATTTATTTTGATTTTTACTAATAGTCGCCTGAAATATTAAATCCTGACAAACAGCAAGAATTATTTTAAAATATTTCCGATTCACCAAAAAAAATGAAGGAATTGAAAACAGATATAATGCTCAGAATAAAAGACTTGAGCCGATGTAAAGGCCACCGATGCCATCCTGTGGGTTTGTTGAGAATCCATAATTCACGGTGATGACATTGTTTTGGTTGAAAACAATGTAAAATCCAGGACCTAAAGTATGGTGAAGCTGCTGTTTGTTGTCGTTAAAATACTTTGGCCTTAAAGCCTCAGGAACCCGTGATAAATCGGCTTTATAGGCTTGTGTGACCTGTGCGATATCATAAAAAACGGAGAAGCTTGTATAGAACGACTGTTTGAAAAGAGTGAATTCCAAGAGCTTAAATTTCGTTTCAAAATTGCCCAGAAGAAAACCATCAGCAACAATTCTGTTGCGAAATGCACCCCGCAGATTAAAGGCGCCACCAACACCATCCTGACTTAAACGGCTGTCATAAAAGACAGGCAATTCGTAAAATGGAATCCTTCCGGAAATCTTGTGCTGACTGCTTAGCCTTAAAGAAAAAATTATTTTGTCCTGTAGAATTCCTTCATGATGCCGATAGGTAAAAACAAATCTGCTGAAAGACTGCTCGTTCAGAAAGCCTGGTGCAATAAGCATTGCAGCCTCAACCCAGATGCCGTCTTTGCTATAATTTAGCTCTTTGCGGGTGTCGTAAACAAGGCCCAAAGTCAACATATGGATGCTTCCACCATTTTTTTCATTTTCCGGAATTATGCCCCATTCGTTGTATTGATCGAATAAGGTGGCCGGTAATTCTGGTGCAGGGCTGTTAACAGTTTCATTTTCTAAGGGAGGACCAATAGGATCTATTTTGTAATTTTTGTAGGTATATCCTGTGAGTAGTCTAAGTTTTCTTTCGATGATATTATGATGTAAATCCAGGTGTAAACGCAGGAGGCTTCTTTTGTGAGAATAATAGAATTTATTGATGAAGTCCGGATTTTCCGGCTGTCTGAAACCAGCATTATAAACTGAATTCATTCCATTGAAGCCAAAGAAATCAAGGTTTTTGTCACGCAGAAAACTTGCTTCTGCGATCACTTTGGCTTTACTGAAAATCGTCTCGCTTTCGAGCACTGACTGCAATGTAAGCGATCCTTTAGTCGTATTTGTAAATCTGAAATAAAGATATTGGTCATAAGCCGGCATATTCAATCTGTCGCCGTAGTCAAAGAAATTCAATACTGCGCCGTATTTCAGGCCCAGATCGGCATCAAAAGCGAAAACAGGGATTGCACCAAAGGCATATTTACTCTTTTCAACTTCGGGGTCTTTATTTTCAAACGTGTCACTTTGCCCGGATAATAAAGTGGATTTGGCTGCAAAAGTCAGCAAAAGAAGGAATATAAATGACCGGCGCTTAATGCTGAATTTCTCTGTTATCTGATTCATATAAAATTGGTTAAGCTGTTTTATATGCCTTTTGAAACAAGCAAAATTTTGATTTCATACAACAAATCAATGTGTTCTGTTTTGAAAACTAATTTGAAGGCACTATTTCTTCGCTGGTTTTTCAGTTTTCAGGTGTGTTTCAAAAACTTTTATCAAATCTTTCCTTTCAATGAGCCCATTTTGGGAGAATAAAATCTTTCCCTTTTTCATAAGCACAAGATAAGGAACGCCAGTAATTTTCAGTTCTTTGGCAAGACTTTTACTCGCGTCAACATTGACTTTGACGATCTTTATTCTGTTATGATATTCTACCTGAAGACTGTCAATCATCGGCATCATTTTTCTGCATGGGGCACACCAAGGCGCATAAAAATCAATAAACGTCAACGCATCCTGCTGTGTCAAATGAATATATTCTGTCATCTCCAACTTATTGTCAGTATCCGGATTTGCATCTGGCGCAATCTTCACAGGCAGGTTGTAAAGGTTCCATTCCAGAATGCCTTTTTCCATATTGTAAACTTCGGCATATCCGTTTTCGATAAGTATTTTTGCTGCACGTTCGCTGCGATAACCTGTATTGCAGTATAAATAAATTGGTTCATTTTTTGGCAGCATCAACAATTTTTGTCTGAAATCCAATGCATAATAATTCAGTTGGCCTGCCTCCGAAATGTGACCGTTTTTAAATTCGCGCAATGTCCGCACATCGAGCAAAATTCCGGGCTTGCTTTGAACTTTCTTCTTAAAGCCAATGGCATCAATCTGGATTATTCCGGATTTTTGCCCGAAAGACGAAAACATGACAAGGACTGTCAGGGCTGAAACAATAATTGATTTGATTAGGGTCATGATAAAATTTATGATACCATTTAGTAGCAAATAAACACTAAGCCTGACAGAAGCGTTAATAATTTTGTTGGCAGTTTCAAAAACTATTGTTCTTTTGCATCAAAGCAAAAGCAAAGAAACACAGAAATCCTGAATGCCAGTCTATAAATTTCTGAGCTGGTTTGTCAGGACTCTATTATAAATCCGACTTATTCAATTAAGCTTGTTGTATAAATTCGAGTTTTGTTGATTTTATTCACTTTCAAATGAAAAACCTATTTTTGACCATTGATCTGATTTTACTCTGAATATGAAAATGAACTATTTGCCGCGAATTATGATTTTTGTTTTGGTTCAGCTTTGTCTGACAAACAATATGCGTGCGCAGCAGGATTTTCTGAATGATTTTACAATCACAAACAACAATGGAGTAGTCCTAATGAAATGGGTCATTGCTTCAGGCGTTACCTGTGATGGCGTGCGTGTTTTTCGGTCATCTGACGACATTTTCTATGAACAGATCGGGAGGATTGAAGGCATTTGTGGAAGTCCCTATTCAGCCGTATCATACGTTTTCAACGACAGCCTCCCACAAATGAATCAGGTGAATTATTACAAACTTGAATTGGGGAATATTGGCTTTTCTCCTGTACGCGCCTTGCTGATCATCGATTTTTCGGAGCAAAACTTTCAGATAATTCCGAATCCGGCAAAGGAATATTGCAACATTCATTTCCAGAATGCAATGAGTCAACTACATAGCATGCAGCTATTTGACCTGAGCGGTAAACTGTTTTTGGAATTGCAGACCAATGAATCATCTTTTTATCTGAACACAAGTGAACTGAAGCCACAAATCTATGTTTTCAGAATCATCAACAATGCGAATAGAAGCTTTGTCTCAGGAAGAATTGCTGTTAAACCATAATTTCCTGCCATGAAAATTTTTGAAAAGAGAAATTTGCGCACCAATAAAAAATGGTATTTTTATCGGTATGAATACAACAACGAATATCGATAGCGCACATGCAACATTGAACCTGTGGGTTCAGGAATTTGCACCGTCCATGCGGGCATGGGCTATGCGCCGGATTAACGACAAAGAAGTTGCAGAGGATTTGGTTCAGGACACTTTTGTAGCTGCATTGCAATCATTTCAGTCTTTTGAAGGAAAAAGCAATCCAAAAACATGGCTCTTTTCCATTCTTAAGCACAAGATTCTCGACTATTTCCGAAAAAAATACAAGCAGAATTATGTGTTGGCGGGCGATTTGGGAAAAGGTTTTTTTGAAGGTTTCTTCAACCGGAATAGCAGCTGGAATGAAAATAAAAAACCTCAGAATTGGGATGGGCATGAAACAGAATTACTGGATGATGAAAATTTCAGAGCTGTTTTGAAGCTTTGTATGAAATTGCTCCCAGAATTGTGGCTAAGTGCAGTTAGTTTAAAATATCTGGAAGAGAAAAAAGGTCCTGAAATATGTGAAGACCTTGGAATAAGTCAGGCTAATTTTTGGCAGATTTTGCATCGTGCAAAACTTCAACTTCGGGAATGTATTAACAATGAATGGTTTGTGAAATGAGAAAAATAATGAATGCTTTGCTGCTTTCTTGTATGAAAGCCACTGAACTGATCGAAAAAGACAGCTTTTTTCCTTTGTCGGCATTAGAAAAGACGCAGTTGTTTTTACATACTAAAGTGTGTGATGCATGCCGCACTTATCAAAAACAAAGCAAAATGATCGATGATGCCATTGTGAAATCTTTGAATGATGAGGAAGAATCTGAACAGATTTCTAATCCAGCAGACGATGATGCATTGATAGAAATGATTCAGAAAAAGATAAATACTTAATACAGGGAATCAGAATTATTTTTTAGAAAAAAAAACAGGGACAAATTTTTGCCCCTGTCGAATTAACCAAACCGAAAAAGATATTTAGAAAGAAATTATTTCATAACCTTCTACAACTAAATTGCGCAGGCTGGGATGTTGTTTGTATTCAGAAAGCAGTTCAATGCCGGCTTTTTCTACCTGAGATTTTACACCAAAAGAGCTCGCGCAAAAAGCGCATACCCCCGTAATAGCTGGCTTCACCATTTTATATACCTGATGTATTTTATGTTTTTCGTCTTCCAAAACGCCAATCCATTTGGTTCCAGCGCCTTCAAAAATGATTTTTAAGTCATCCTTATTTTCAATGGATTCAAGTGCAAGCATAAATGCATTGGATACTTTACCGAGTGCTTCCATAGTTTCGGTATCTGAGAAAATTACAATTGCGATTTTTGTCATGATTTTTAAAATTTAAAGATTTGAAGGTATAGTCGCAGAAATGGAGATTTCCTGACAAAACAATCTTTCAGAAATCATGTTGCATGACTTGAAGCCTTATAAAAGCAAAAAAATGATGGGAATTGAAATGCTAACCGATGCTTTATTGCAAAAGGCGATTAATTTTTTCTGTTGATGCTATAATCAACAAGCATTTTAAGAGATAGCAGGGCAGGTGTTTCCGGAAGTCCGGAGAGCGTATCAAGCGCTTTTTGAATGTAATCATTCATCATATTTTCTGCATAATTGATGCCACCTGAGGCACGGACTTTTTCAATCACGAGCCTGACTTTATCCGGTTCACTGTTGTGATTTTTTACCAGATTGATAATTTTACGCTTTTCACCCCAGTTGCTGTTGTTGAGCAAATAGATCAGGGGAAGGGTCATTTTTCTTTCCTTGATGTCGATGCCTGTTGGTTTTCCAATCACGCGTGAATCTTCAAAATCGAAGATGTCATCCTTTATCTGGAAGGCGATTCCAACATAGGTGCCAAAATCGCGCATACGTTGAATCATTTGTTCGTCGGCGCCTGTTGAAGCGGCTCCCACAGCACAGCAAGATGCAATGAGGGACGCGGTTTTTTTGCGGATTATTTCAAAATAGATATCTTCCTGCACATCGAGCCGGCGTGCTTTTTCAATCTGAAGAAGCTCGCCTTCACTCATCTCTTTCACCGCTCCCGAAACGATCTTTAAAAGCGCAAAATCGTCGTTGTTTAAAGCAAGAAGCATACCTTGTGAAAGCAAATAATCGCCGACAAGTACGGCAATTTTGTTTTTCCATAAGGCATTTATGGAGAAAAAACCACGGCGTTCGTTGGAGTCGTCCACCACATCGTCGTGCACAAGTGTTGCAGTATGAAGAAGTTCAATCAAAGTTGCAGCGCGATATGTGGATTCATTGACTGAGCCAGCCACCTGCGCCGAAAGCAGCACAAACATTGGCCGCATCTGCTTGCCCTTCGATTTGACAAGGTATTGCGTAACTTTATCGAGCAAAGGAATACGCGAACGCATGGCATCACGAAAAACCTGCTCAAAATGTTTGAGCTCGTTTTTGATAGGTTTTTTTATCTGATCTAATTCTGCCATATTATTTTTAAAGCACTTTAACGCCCGCAACCTGAGCTTTCATGTTCTGACTTTCGTTGCAAAAATAATCTTTTTAGCCGCGTGACTTCATTGTTTTTTGAGACCTTGAAGAAAGACACCGTTTAATTCAGCTATTTTTGCCAAAAATTTGAAGTATGTCAGTTTTCCTTTTTGATGATTTGATTTTTGGGCCTGTCAGAAGCCGCCGTCTTGGCGTTTCACTCGGGGTCAATCTTTTGCCAACACACAGCAAATTTTGTAGCTATAACTGTGTTTATTGTGAATGCGGCTGGACAAAAAACAGAAGCAGTCTTAAAGTTAAACTGCCAGAACCAAAGGAACTGAACGATCTGCTTGAACAAAAATTAATCGAACTTCAAGGCACTGCGTTGGAGCCTGACAGCATCACTTTTGCCGGCAATGGCGAACCCACGTTGCATCCGCAATTTGCAGAAATAATAGAAAACACCCTTCAGCTGCGCGACAGACTGGCGCCAAAAGCGAAGGTGAGTGTCTTGTCAAACGGCAGTATGTTGAAAAATCATGAAGTAGTTAAGGCGCTGGAAATGGTGGATAACAATATCCTTAAACTTGATGGCGGAAACGAAGAGATTATCCGAAGCATCAATATGCCCCTTAAGGCATTCCGACTGTCCGAATACATCGGACAGCTGAAGCAATTCAATGGAAATCTCATTATTCAAAGCCTTTTTCTGAGAGGTTCAAACAATGGAAAAAGCTTTGATAATACAACCGATCAAGAGGTCAATTCGTGGCTGGAAAAACTGAAAATGATAAATCCGCGTTCAGTTATGATTTATGCTATTGAACGCGATACTCCTCAAGCTGATATCGAAAAAATCAGTAGTGAAGAACTTGAGTCGATAGCTTCAAAAGTAAGAGATGCAGGCTTTGAAGCCAGTGTTTTTGCATAAATTTCTTTTATCATGATTCATTATCCCGTCAAAATTCTGATGGCTTTTGCCGAAACCTTCAATGAAGGTGATCAGTTTTTCGACTGGCTCATGAAAAATGGCTATCCTGAGCTTGCAGCGCTCAGCAGTGCCGTTCGTGGCAGTGATGAAGCCCTCAGCTGGCTGATGAAAAATGGTTTTTATCATTTAGCGGCCCTTGATGGTGCCATCGACAGGCAGCCAAAAGCCCGCGAGTGGCTCTTAAAACATCAGTTTGAGCTGCTTGTATATCTTGCCGATGCTGTAAATGGAAGTCAGCCGGCTATACAATGGATTACAAACCAACAGCTCGATATCTTTCTGCATATTGCCCTGCGCATCCGTGCTTTCCGTGATAGTCAGACCTTTGACTATCACAAAAAGAAGTTCTGAGAATCTATATTTCTTTGCCGAAAAACAACAATTCCTGTGCTATTTTTTTGGAATAATGATCATTCATGCATTTGAAATGGCCTTTCGGACACTCCTTAAAACCGATTTTACTGCATGGCCTGCACTTAAGTGGTTTAATTTCAATGATGACTGATCTTTTCTCATCGCCCGGCATATAAGGATACATTCCAAGCTCAGGCACGGTATTGCCCCAAACGGATACGGTATTTTTGCGAAATGCAGCTGCGATATGCATCAAACCGGTGTCGTTTGTAAGCACCGACAAAGCATTTTTTACGATGAGTGCTGATTGAAAAAGAGAAAGTTTTCCGCATTTGTTCAATGCTTTTTCGCCGAGCGAAAGGACAATTTTTTCTCCTCTCTCTGCATCTTCAGGTCCGCCAAGCAACACTATAGGCTTTTCCAGATATTGAGCAACTTCAATCACTTTCTCAGCCGGAAAAATTTTAGTTTTATGTTGTCCACCCAACACCACAGCATGATATCCATTTCGGAAAAGTAAAGGCAGCGATTCAGGGTCAAAAACTTCATGCTTCGGAATGAAGAAATCCAGCCCTTCATGATCGTTTTTAACGCCCAAAGGTTTCACGGCTTCGAAATACCGATCCACAATGTGGATTTCAGGCATGATGTTCCACTTGAATTGTACGAGAAGATATTTCCTGAAATTGAGTTTTGGAAAACTTTTCGACCAAACCGAAAGCGCTCTTTTTACGCGGAAAGAACGCAGGTTTTTATGCAGGTCAACGACAAAGTCATATTTTTCTTTTTTTAGCAAAGCGGTAACTTCAGAAAGGCTTCTTTTTTCAGAAAAGGAATACACCTTATTTATATGGGGATTTGAATCAAACAGCTGCCTGTTGCTTTCTTTTGTCAGCACATGGACTTCAACTTCCGGCAATTGTTGTTTCAGACAACGAATCACAGGACTTGTGAGCACAATATCGCCGATTGAACTGAAACGTATGACAAGAATTTTTTTCAACTTGATTTCCGATTTATGGCAAAGGTAATGCAAACAAATAAATGCAAAGCTTTGACAAGACTATATCTTATTTTGATGTGCAGAGGATTGTTATTGTTGGTTCTGATACCTGATCTCTTTGCGCATCTCTGTGATTCTTTGCGCAACTTTGTGCCATAGCTATTACACAGAGAGCCATAAAGGACGCACAAAGCATACGTTATCCGGATTATTTTGCAACTGCTTCGATAAGAAGCAGTTGCAAACTTCGCCAAACTAGGAAACGAAGAACAGCAGTCTCCAAAATGTTCAATCCATCGCATAATGCTACATAAAATCAGCGCGTGAGCCATCGTTTGGGCAGATGGTTTTGGTCCTTTTGCCGAAACAAAAGGACAAATAA
>JAGXRB010000313.1 GCA_018336075.1 Bacteroidota bacterium | reverse complement strand
TTGAAAGGGCAGCAAGGCCGCTTGTTGCTCGTTTCGCCCGATGGAACACAGCTGAGCCGCATGCAAATCAACTCAGATAAAACAACCTTGAACCTCAACAGCTATGCTGCCGGCACCTATCTGATTCATCTTGAAGTGAATGGACAGATTGTTGAAAGCACTAAATTTGTAAAGCAATGATTGTAAGGAGTTCGTTCTGCCGGTTTGGAAAAGATTATGGTTCATGCAGTGAGGAGTGTGACGGGGTTAATGTAGGAAATGAGTGCATGCCGATACTAATGAAAATAGTCCAATGATCCGCCAAAGACAGAGAAATTGATCTATATTGACAAAGCAATTGGCATTAGATAGAATTTGTAACCTGTACCAACACCTGCAAAAAGCTTTGTTCGTTTGCGGCTGATGGACGATGGTTTCGGTGATTTTTATGAAAAGCTAAATAATTGATAATGGAGAATTGATCATTCTCCATTATCCATTCCCTAAAATCAATTCCCATCCACCAAATATGCCCTTAACTGTTCTGTTTCCGGCGATTTGAATAAGATTTCCGGAGAGCCTTGCTCAATAATTTCTCCATCATTCATAAAGATTACATGGTCGGCAAGCCGTATCGCTTGTCTGAGCACATGTGTAACCAAAATAATGGTATAATGTTTCGTCAGGTCTTTAAATAGATTCTCGATGATTTTGCTGGATATAGGGTCAAGCGAGGAAGTGGGTTCGTCTGCCAAAATAATGCTTGGTTTAACGGCAAGCCCACGCGCCAGGCACAAGCGTTGTTGCTGACCAATAGAAAGTCTTGTTGCAGGGCTGTTGAGTCTGTTTTTTACTTCTTCCCATAAACCGACTTCGCGCAGGTGCTTTTCAACACTGAAATCGATAAGCTTTTTATCGCGCACACCCTTAAGTTTGAGCCCGTAAGCAACATTTTTATAAATAGAGACAGGCAAAGGATATGGTCTTTGAGATAGCAAGCCCATTTTTTGACGCAAAGCAGGAATATTTGTGTCGGTATTTAAAATATCGTCTTTATCGATAAAAATACTTCCGCTGACTTTAAGCTCTTTGTAAAGGTCGGTAAGCTTGTTAATGCATTTAAGCAATGTAGTTTTACCACAACCTGAAGGGCCAATTAAAACTGTGATCTTGTTGCGCGGAATTTCCAGTTCAACATTTTTCAATATGTGATGAGCGCCTGCAAAAACATTCAGATCTTTTACTCGCAGAATTGAAGATGCTTCAGAAACAATATGTTTGCTTGCCGGCACCTTATTATTTGTCTTAGTTTCGGTTAATTCCATCTGAAATCAGGTTAAGTTGGTTTTAGAATAGCGCTTTGAAAGAATTCTGGCGCCAATGCTGATTGTTAGAATGATGCCCGTAAGAATTATGGCAGATGCAAAAGCCCTGTCACGCACTTCTGGAATGGGCGATCCTAACTGAAAAAATATGGCCAAAGGCAAGGTTGCAGCCGGTTCATCAAGGTTTACGGGGATATTATCTGTGTAGCCTGCCGTAAAAAGAACAGAGGCAGCATCGCCAATACCGCGTCCGAAGGAAAGTAGAACGGCAGTAATAAAACCCGGAAATCCCTGTTTGAACAACACCTTAAAAGCTGTTTCGGTGCGTGTTGAACCAAGCGCCAGCGATGCTTCATGGAGTCCTTTTGGAATTGTACTCAAAACTTCATCAAAAGTGCGCACCATGATGGGTACAATAAGTAATGCAACAGTGATGATTCCTGCCAGTAAAGAGGCGTTCATTCCAAAAAAGATCATCAGTGAGAATCCAAAAGCGCCATAAACGATAGAGGGAATTCCCCAAAGTGCATCAAGAAAGTATCTTATTGTGTTTTGAGTACGCCGGTATCTGATGAGTTGTACATTCAGGTACAATGCTGCAGGCACTCCAATGATGATGGCAATCAGAGTGGCTCCGACAGCGATATACAATGATCCGATGATGGCATTCAGAACCCCGCCTTCGCCGCCGTAGTAATAACCTCCGCGTGGTGTTTTCAAAACCATATCCCAGTTTAATGCGCCAAAACCTTTGATGAAAATAACCAATATAATAAAGGCTAAAACTGCAATTAATGAATAAGTCATAAAAGCAGAAAGCCATATAAAAAACTTTTCCTCGATGATTTTTACGCGTCTCATTGTCGTTTGGTTTTATGGATAAGATACCTGAAGAAAAGGTTTATCATCAAAATAATTATAAACAACAGGAAGGCGGCAAACATCAATGCGGCATCGTACATTGGAATTGAAAGCATTTCGCCATAATTGTTGGCGATAAGCGCTGGCAATGGATAGGCCGCTTCAAAAGGATTCCCTGAGGTTTTTACCATGTTGCCCACAACCATCATTACGGCAATAGTTTCTCCAAAGGCTTTTGCAATGCCCAAACCATAAGCTGAAATAATTCCCGGATAATTTCCTCTGATCACCACATGCTTGACCGATTCCCACATTGTGGCACCAAGCGAAAGCGATGCTTCTTTCAGCCCGTTTGGCACTGTGTTGAAAACTTCAATCAGCATATTGAGTGTGTAGGGAATGCACATTACGGCTAAAACAATCCCTCCTGAAAGTACCGAATAGCCTGACGAGGTAGTGCCAAAGAATGGCGCTGCATAATCTGAAACAAATGGAACGATGACAAGAATTCCCCACACACCATAGATCACGGAGGGTAAGCCTGCCAAAACATCAATCACCGGATGCATAACACGGATAAGCCCGGGCGAGGAAAACTGTGTCAGATAAATTGCTGCAAACAGACAAACAGGGGCAGTAAACAAAAACGAAAGTAAAGTGACATATAATGATCCTGTAATAAATGGCCAGAATCCGAATTCACCTGTTGATGGAGCCCAGCTGGAAGAAAATATTAATTTGAGTAAAGATTGATTTTCGAAAAGTGGTGCTGCTTTTAGATAAAGGCCAACACCGATAATAAAAGGAATAATCAGGATGGTTATCATAGAAAAAACCATCCAGAATCCGTTTACTTTATCAAGAAGAATTCTCCTGAACTGCATTTACACTATTCTATTTCTGACAGATAGTCATCAATTTTATTCTGATCAATGGGCACATAACCGGCTTCCTTCACATATTGTTGGCCATCGGTCAGACACCATCTCAAAAAGTCAAGTACAGCTTGCTTATCGGGTTTTCCCTTAGAAACGAAATAGAGTTCCCTTGCAGGTGGAGAAGGGTAAACGCCTGCTGCAATTGCATTTAGAACTCCATCAAAAGTCTCATAGAAATCTTCTTCAGGATCAATTAAACCATTGTTGTTGATGTCGATAGGTATTACTTCAACACCAGGGCGCTTTAGACCGGTATGGATATCATATGCATAGATAGTATTGTTAAACCCGATGCTCAGCTTGTCTTTTGCCACGGCATCAGCCAGCCCTGGATCGCCATAAACGCCGACTCCAAGAAGGTTTTCCTGTTTCCCATCCAGATATTTGGCCCAGGTTTCAGCAGCTCCACAGGCATCGGAACGTGTGTAAATAAATATTTTTGAGGTACCCTGAATGTTAAGTATTGAGCACCAGTCAGCTGAAGTTCCTTCAACGAAAATGGATTTGAATGCTTCCCTGCTGAGCCCTTTTTGTTTGATTATTGCAAGATGCGGGTTCTCGCTGTTAATTGTCGGCACAACGGCATCAATTGTCAGACCAACCCACCATACACCCTGATCAATTTCTTCCTGTGCTATTTCTCTGGAGAACATCCCAAGGTCAACAGCTCCCGAAAGCGCATCGGCCATGCCTTTTCCGGCACCTCCACCTGAAATATTGAATCTTACTTCCGGATTGATTTTTTTGTACTCTTCAGCCCATTTCACGGCTAAAGGATAAAGCGCAAAAGCTCCGGAAAGACTTATAGTTTGATCTTTCCTTTTTTGCGATGCACAAGAATTGAGTAAAACTAAAGCAATAATGCATAATAGAAATCCTGTCTTTTTCATATCCTGGTGATTATAAAGGTGATGCTGTTTGTCTGAATATTTCAGTACTTAAGGTTAACTGAAGGTAAAAGAATTGCGAAAATTTGTTGTCAGGGACATTTTGCACTGCTTTTAAGGTTTCAGTTGGCAGCATAAAACTATAGCCGCCCTCCAGATTGCCCCATGTGCTGAACCGATATCTGAGCAAAAGATCATTTTCAATTCCCAATGCTTTATCAGTCGGAGTGTTTGGGTTTGTCTTTGAAAGGGTAAAATAGTGACATATATTTTTTACGCCAATCGACTTTGAGATTTTGTAATCGAGATACAAATAGTAATCAGCCAATCCGCCTTGTTTTGTGTGCGCAGGGAAATTGCTGAAGTAGTCCATATTACCAAAAAAAGCGTGTCTGTTGCCATACAGCGGATCGAAAAGATTGTCCGTATTATCATTGTCCGGAATGCTGCTATTGCCGCTTAAATAGCCAATTCCTGCTCCTGCTGTGAGTTTACCTTTGGAATAACTAATATCGGCATCGAAAAGCAGCGCGCTTAAATTGTTTCCATTCTGGTTTTTTCCGTATTGATAATAACCACTTCCCCAGGCTGTTAAACCCTTGTTTTTATAAATTCCATAGAAACCTGTTGTATGTCTGAAATTCAGCGCATTTGTAGTGTCAGTTTTTGTTACACCCGAAGAAATGTGCATTAGTGAGAGCTTAAAATGGTTGTTTATTTCTCTGTTTACCCAAAGAAAATTCAATGATTTTATTCTAGATTTAGGATAAGGGTTTTCTCTTAACGCATCGACAAGTGTATTCCAACTGGCTCCTGCGTTAATATTCCAGCCCTTTGGCTTTAGTTTAAAAACAACTGCATCATAGCTGATGCTGTTTTGGTTCCAGTTTCTGTCGCCAAGCAGACGTTTGTGGTCATAGACTAATTGCTGCCGTCCCGTTGAAACCCAGATGTTTTTTCCAAGTTTCAGCTCGGCATAAGCCTCCAAAATGTCGAGTGAGGGATTGTCTCCCGGTCCGGTGGCACTCATTTTGGCCTGATCTCCCCAGATTCTTACATCCTGTGGTGTGAACCTGATTTTTAATAAATCAGAATCAAAGCCAAATGTCATTCTGGTTCTTTGTGAAACTAACAGCGCCGGTTGCTGGCCTTTAGTGGCCAGTTTTTGATAGCCATCACGCAGCTCGAGACGGTTTCTTAGTTGAGTGTCAACAAAAAACTGTCCGTTTACCTGATTGAACGCCGAAAGCATGCAGATCAGCAATGTAAAAAATATGCCATGAAATTGTTTCATTGAAATGGTAATTATGACAGCTCAAAATTACCTTTACCAGTTAGGCCAAACAACAGTCTTAAGACGTAATTAGTCCTCTACGTTTAAAAGCGGATCGATAAGACTTTAGTCGTAGACCTACACATCCACAATGCCATTTCTGATTGCATACATGACCAGACCTGCAGTGTTTTTACTTTCAGTTTTAAGCAAAATATTTTCGCGGTGTTTGTCAACAGTGCGTTTGCTGATTCCAATATTTTCTGCAATCTCATGATTTGACAATCCCTGACAGATGTGATACAACACCTCTTCCTCCCGTTCGGAAAGTAAACCCGATTTTAAAGGGCGTTTTTTTTTGGTAAGATTTCTGGTAATTCCTGACAGAATCTCAGGTGAAAAGTAATTATATCCTGAAATAACATTTTCGAGGCATTCTTCTACTTGCTTCATGCCCGAGTTTTTCAGGATAAACCCACGCGCGCCAGCATTGATCATCCGCGTATAGTAATCTTCATCCGCATACATTGAAAGCGCAATAATTTTCAAATCAGGATATTTTTCGAGTGCTTGAATTGTCGTTTCAATGCCATCCATGCCGGGCATGCCAATGTCCATAAAAATCAAATCCGGCTTGAAGGCATTTAATAATTCCAAAAACATGTAGCCATCCGAAGCCTCCTGAACGTTTTTGATGTAGGGCAGCGATTCTAACAGAATGCTCAAACCCTCCCTGAACAGCTTGTGATCATCGACAATGCAAACAGAAAATGGATTCATCATTCGTTTTGTTTTTGTTTATTCACCTAAAAATGAAATGATTCTATCAATTTGAAAAGTCATTTTTTGTAAAAGCCTAAAAAAGTTTGGTTAAACATGTTCAATGTGCTCAGGCGTCTTTTTTGTTAATCTTACCAATCGTGATGTTCACCCTGACACCTTCCCCCGGCATGGTATAGGTGTCGATGGTGCCATTCAAAGATATCACTCTTGATCTGATATTTTCAAACCCAAGGCCTTTTTCTTCTATTTTTAGAATGTCTTTGTTAAAGCCGATGCCATCATCAAGGTAGTCGAGCTTTAGAAAACTATCTTCTTCGAATAGTGTAATGTATATGTTCCTAGCCTGCGAATGCTGAAGAGAGTTTGAAATAAGCTCACACACAACTCTGTAAATTACGACTTCTACATTGTACAGATATCTTTTGTTTTCGGTGTTGGTTTCAAAATTTATTGAAAGGGAACCTGTGTCAGGCAATCGGGAAATGAAAGATTTTATGGCTTTATTCAGGCCAAAATTGTTCAATATGTGTGGACTAAGCTTATTTGAGATTTCTTTGAGTGAAGTGATTGATTCATCAATTAATTTTTCAGCATTGGCGAGCACTTTGTTTTCTTTGACATCACTTTTCATAGTAAGACTTGCAGAAATCGCCATTTTTACAGAAGATAAGAGCGGTCCTAAACCATCATGCAATTCTTTAGAAAAGTTCAGGCGTTCGTTTTCCTCTGTTCTCACTATTGCTGACAGCACCCGGGATTCGTTTTCCTTCCGCAACTCATCCATACGTTTCTGAATGTTAAAGATGCGTTTTATAAAAATCAAGCTTACAAGCATTAAAACTGAAATAATCACTCCAGTCCAGGTGCTTAACAAACCTGTCACCAGCCTGCTCTCTGAATCGGTAAGCTGGAAAAATTCGATGACTCTTCTTATTGCCATCAGCAAAAAACCAATGGAAATAAGCCACCACGCAATATTGTTTTTGGTTCTTTTTGTAAGTGAAAGACCAATAATCGCTGCCGCAAATTGCAGAATGATAGAAATAATTAATGCAACTTTAATCGTCATAGGTTGAATTATTGTGACAAAGTTATCACCTTCTCATGATAAATGGCACCTACATTGGAAATAACTTTTTCAAGCGTAATTTATTTCTAAAACACAACGCTGTCCTTGATATTTCGTTCATGGCTTCTCAAGATTTTGCTTTCAATCTTTTCAGTTGATTTCTGTGATTTTTTGGTGGGCTCTTTCAACAAAACAAAAGATTTGAATTTATTGGATAATTTTGCAGAAGATTTGATAATTAGGAACAGTAAACCCTGAAGATATTTTTCGGGTAAATTACTTTTCCATTTTAGCCTTGAAATATTAATGGCATAATTGTAAATTTTGATGAAAAAAATTTCTAAGATACTTCAGCAGGATAATTTTTCACGCAATGATATCGTAGCTTTACTGAAAAGCGAAGGAAAAGAAAAACAGCTTTTGTTCGAAAAATCGCATGAAACAAAGCAGCGTTTTGTCGAAAATAAAGTTTATTTCAGAGGCTTGATTGAGTTTTCGAATATTTGCAGAAAGGATTGCCTTTATTGTGGCATTCGAAATTCAAATAAGGAAGTGCTTCGGTATGATTTAACGGACGAAGAAATAATTGATGCAGCACGTTTTGCTTACGAAAACCGTTACGGATCGGTAGTATTACAGTCTGGCGAAATCACTAGTTCCAATTTCACTGAGCGCATCAGCAGATTGTTGGATCAAATTATGAAGTTATCAAACAATAATCTCAGGGTAACTTTGTCCTGTGGTGAGCAAACTTATGAAACTTATGAAAAATGGTTTAACCACGGTGCGACAAGATATCTGCTGAGAATTGAAACTTCCGACAAGAATCTTTATTACAGATTACATCCTGAAAACGCAGCCCATTCATTCGAAAAAAGAATCAGCTGTCTTGAATCACTTAAAAAAATCGGTTATCAGGTTGGCACCGGCGTGATGATAGGATTGCCTTTTCAAACGAGTGAAAATCTTGCAGATGATCTCATTTGGATGCAAAATATTGAGGTGGATATGGTAGGTATGGGACCCTATCTGGAGCATGAACAAACGCCTTTGTTTGCTTATCGGGATCAATTGCTGCCGCTTCAGACAAGATTTGATCTTTCTTTGAAAATGATAGCAGTACTGAGAATCATGATGAAAAACATCAATATTGCCGCTGCTACAGCCATGCAGGCAATTGATAAACTTGGCCGTGAAAAAGCCATTAAAGTCGGTGCCAATGTAATTATGCCGAATATCACTCCCGGAACTTACAGAGATAATTATAAATTATACGAAAACAAACCTTGCACTGACGAGGAGAGAGAAGATTGCAAAACATGCCTCGAAATGCGCATTGCCTTAACAAGCAACGATATCGCTTATGACGAATGGGGCGATTCGCAGCATTTTATCCTCAGGAAAGAGTCCTGAAGAACGAAATAAATTCAATTATTGCTTCTTTAAGCTTCTCAACAACTCCCGGATCAAATCATCTTTTTTGGGTCAACCCATTCGGTAAATTGTTCGTCGGTGAGCAGTCCCAGTTCGAGTGCTGCCTGGCGCAATGTGCTTTTTTCAGCATGTGCTTTTTTGGCAATTTTGGCAGCATTGTCGTAGCCAATATGTGGATTCAGGGCCGTGACAAGCATCAATGAATTTTCGAGATTCATTTTTATGCGTTCCTCATCAGCTTCTATATCCACTACGGCATGGTCGGTGAAACTTACACAGGCATCTCCAAGCAGGCGGGCTGCCTGAAGCAGATTATAAATCATCACCGGTTTGAAAACATTGAGTTGAAAATGACCCTGCATTCCACCGGCAGTGATGGCTGCATCGTTGCCGATAACCTGCGCACAAACCATCGAAAGGGATTCGTTTTGTGTCGGATTCACCTTGCCTGGCATGATCGATGAACCGGGCTCATTGGCCGGCAAAATTATTTCGCCTATACCACAGCGTGGCCCTGAAGCCATAAGACGTGTGTTGTTGGCAATATGCATCAGGCTTACTGCCAATTGTTTGAGTGCGCCCGAAGTTTCGACAATGGCATCGTGTGCTGAAAGGGCTTCAAACTTATTGGGAGCAGTGACAAATGGCAGACCGCTGAGTTTTGAAATGTTTTCGGCAACTTTTTCCGAATAACCTTTTGGCGTGTTGATGCCTGTTCCGACAGCAGTGCCGCCCAGCGCAAGTTCACTCAAATGATCGAGGGTATTTTTCAGCGCCTTGATTCCATGATCTAATTGTGAAGCATAGCCGGAAAACTCTTGTCCTAAAGTAAGTGGTGTAGCATCCATTAGGTGGGTGCGTCCGATTTTTACAATATCTTTGAAAGCAATCGCTTTTTCATGGAGTGCGTCACGCAGTTTTTCAACGCCCGGGATGGTGACCTCAACAACCATTTTGTAGGCTGCGATATGCATTGCTGTTGGAAAAGTGTCGTTTGAGGACTGCGATTTATTTACATCATCATTTGGGTGGATGGTCTTTTTGGCATCATCGAGACTTCCGCCGCCAATCACATGTGCGCGGTTTGCAATGACTTCGTTCACGTTCATATTGCTTTGCGTGCCTGAGCCGGTTTGCCAGATGACCAATGGAAAATTATCATCCAGCTTACCTTCCAGAATTTCATCTGCGGCTTTGGCAATAAGATCACATTTTTCTTTTGTTAGCACACCCAGTTCCATATTGGTGATGGCGGCGGCCTTTTTCAGGTAGGCAAAAGCGTAAACAATTTCTGTTGGCATTGAACCTTCGGGCCCGATGCGGAAGTTGTTGCGTGAACGTTCGGTCTGGGCACCCCAGTATTTTTCTGAAGGCACTTCAACTGGTCCCATGGTGTCTTTTTCGATGCGGAATTTCATGGTAAAAGATTTTTGGTTTGAAAATTTTATTTGAATTTCTTTTCTATGCGGCTGCTTATATTATGTAAATCTTCGCCTATTTTGCGCATATCTTCCTGATAGTTTTCAAATTCATTTGGTTTCAGAATGCCAATCTGAGAACAGACATAGAGCAGGGTTTCAATCTCAAAAAGCACTTCGGCTGCTTTACGCATATTTTCTGCGCTGCCCGGCTGAATGCCATTTCGGGTGCCTGAAGCCACGAGCACCGGAAGGTCAACAATACGGGTTCTGATTCTGCGGGTGATGCCTTCTTTTTCTTCGGGAGGAAAAGTTGAGCTGATCGCATAAATGAGTTTGACAAACTGCATGAGATTATCCCATACCGGAAGATTTGTAAATTGGAGGTTACTATTCATAAATTAGTTTTTTACAAAATTCGTAAAATATTCTCAGGAGGATCAGCCCAAACGGCTTTTTCTTCAGTTTCGACGAGAGGACGCTTCATAAGCTTTGGATTTGCTGCAATTTCGGCTATCAGCTCACTGTTCGATAACTGACTGTCTTTAATGTTTTCCTTGTAATACTCTTCTTGTTTGCGCATCATTTCGCCGGCAGCAAGACCCGTTTTTTTAATCAAGGCTGCCATTTCTTTTGTCGTAAGTGGATTTTTGAGGTAGTCAATTACTTCAAATTCTTTGTTAAGGCTTTTAAGATACTCTAAACCAGCTCTGGATTTTTTGCATCTTGAATTGTGATAAATTTTAATCATGATTTGTTTTTTAATCTCGGCCAAACTCCATGAGGAATGATTTCAGAAATCCGTTCAGGTCACCATCCAGCACGCCTTGCGCATTGGAAGTTTCAAATCCGGTTCTGTTATCTTTTACAAGTTTATAAGGATGCAGAACGTAGGACCTTATCTGCGATCCCCACTCAATTTTTTTCTTGCTTCCCTCAATGATGTCAATGGCTTCCTGTTTCTTTCTTAATTCGAGTTCATATAATTGTGAACGCAGCATCTGCATTGCTTTTTCGCGGTTTTGGCCTTGCGACCGTGTTTCCTGACATTCGATCACGATGCCTGTTGGTGCATGTCGTATCCGAACGGCTGTTTCGACTTTGTTTACATTTTGCCCGCCCGGACCGCTCGAACGGAAGGTGTCCCAGCTGATATCGGAAGGATTGATTACAATATTGATATTGTCGTCCACCACCGGATACACATATACAGAAGCAAAACTTGTATGTCTTCTGTTTGCTGAATCGAATGGTGAAAGCCGCACCAAACGATGAACGCCGTTTTCGCCTTTCAGATAGCCAAAAGCATAGTCGCCTTCTATTTCGAGCGAAACACTTTTTATGCCCGCCACTTCACCCTCCTGAAGGTCGAGCTGTTTCACTTTATATTTATTGCTATCTGCCCACATAAGATACATGCGCATAAGCATTTCTGCCCAATCCTGACTTTCGGTGCCACCTGCTCCGGCATTGATATTTACAATGGCTGCCAGCTTATCTTCCTCGCCGCTGAGCATGTTGAGAAACTCAAGATTATCAATCTTTTCAAGACAATTTTTATAGGCCAGATCAATGTCATTTTCGTCTGCATCACCCGATTCAAAAAAATCGCGGGCTAATGCAAGTTCTTCATAAAGTTGCATACCTGAAGCATAACCTTCGGTCCAGCGTTTTTTTTCGTTGATGACTTTTAGCTTTTGTTCTGCTTTTTTGGCGTCATCCCAAAAGTCGGGAGCAAGCGTTTTTTCTTCTTCTTCTTCTATTTCAATTTTTTTGCGATCGACGTCAAAGATGCCTCCTCAGGGCTTCAAGCCTCTTACCCAATTCCCTGTATTGTTCGGTATTGATCATATTTTAATATTTTGAGTGATTAATCAGTTTTAAATGTGGGGATTATAATTTGCAAACTTGCGATAAAGCAAGCGGCGAAGGTACATAAAAAGCCATTAAAGCTCCCCGGCTAATTTTTCTCGTTTATCGTTTGCCAAACCAAAGAAGGTTGGAATCCTTTCTGAATGGCATATTGCGCCAGTTTTGCCTTGTATTTGTATGGGTCTTTCTCATCAATTTTCTTTGATGAAAGCACTTGTTTTAATGTTTGAAGATACTCCTCGCTGTCCAATTCTTCAAGTCCGATCTGAATGATGAGATCAGGGATTTTTTTACTGCGCAAAGCAAACAGGATTTTGTTCCTTCCCCATTTGTTATTTCTGAGTTTTCCCAGGGCAAAAGCGCGTACATAACGGTCTTCATCTATATAGTTTTCGTTTTCAAGACGAAGGATTATTTTGTCAATCAGCTCGCTTTGAACACTCCATTGATACAACTTATTTCTCACATCATGAATGCAGCGTTCTTCGTAATCACAGTATTGACGTGCTTTTTCAAGCATGATTGTTTGCTCGGGCGACATATTTAAGCGGTATTGGATTTACGACCGCAATGTACGCAAAAAACTGCCTGAAAGCAAGTTAATTACGCTTAAGGCTTTAGTTGGAAAAGGAGTTTAAGGTCACATCAAAAATGAGAATGGAGTTGGCCGGTATGCCTCCGGTATTTCGGTTTCCATAGCCAAGGGTCGAAGGAAGATAGAGTTTGATCCTTCCACCGGTGCCAATAAGTGGAATTCCAAGTTGCCAACCTTTGATGAGATCAGTCAGGGGAAAGGTCAAACTATTGCTCTCGTCGAAAGTGGCTCCCGTCAGTAAAGTTCCTTTGTACTTGACCGTTATTGTTGAGTTGACCGTTGGTTTAGGGTCTGTTCCCGGAAGGGAAATGACGTAATAGAAACCATTTTCGTTGTATTGGGCTTCAATGCCACTGTTATTAAGAAAGATTTTGATTTTTTCGAGGTCAACTGCCTGTTGATCCACTTCATCTTTTGTGCATCCTGAAAAAAGAAAGAGAAAAATAAATGCTATCGGAAGCAGCGAAATTTTGATGTTCATATTCATTTAAGTTTTTTTGCGCCAATTATCTGGCATGTAAATAGGGATAAAATAATTTAAGTTTTTCTTAGGTTATTCTGGTTTCAGCACCTCTTTCATTGACTATGTGCGTTGATCAGTTCTCTCACCAGTTCCGGCAAACCGTTGACAGCAGTTTTTTTGATATAGGTCACATTTGTGAGATATGAAGACGCCATAGCTTTTGGGTCGACCAGAAAAACGGGTGATGAAGAAGGCACATAATCGAGCAGACCTGCTGCAGGATATACCTGCAATGAGGTTCCGACAACAATCATAATATCGGCTTTTCTCGCAATGGGTATGGCTTTTGAAATGTTGGGTACAGCTTCACCAAACCAAACGATATGTGGCCTGAGCTGAGCACCTTCGGCACATGTATCTCCTTTTTTCAGTTCCCATTGGTCGAGGGTATAAACAAGGTCAGGATTTTTGGTGCTGCGCACTTTCTTAAGTTCTCCGTGAAGGTGCAAAACGTTTTTAGAGCCGGCTCTTTCGTGCAGATCATCCACATTTTGGGTAACAATATCCACATGAAAATGCGATTCAAGCTGCACCAAAGCGCGATGTCCTTCGTTGGGTTCGACCTCAAAAAGCTGTTTGCGTCTTTCGTTGTAAAAATCAAGTACCAGTTGCATGTTTCTTTCCCATGCCTCCGGCGTGGCAAGGTCCTCGAAACGATGTGAGCGCCAAAGGCCGTCATCATCTCTGAAAGTCTTGATCCCGCTTTCGGCACTGATGCCGGCACCGGAAAGAACTACTATTCTTTTCATGTTAATCTTTGTCAGACAAAAATATTTTGAGCAATTTCAAAAGGCAAAATTACATTTTGTAATTCAAACGGCATAAAAAAAGCCGCTCCCGAAAGGCGGCTTTCTATGGAGAATTATTTTTTAGAACAGTTTCATATCATCCAGCACTTTCATCAGCGCCTGAACTGACTCGGATGAATCATAAAGCAATTTCTTTTCTTCTTTGTTCAGATCGACTTCAATGATTTCTTCGATACCACGGCGGCCGAGTTTTACAGGCACACCAAGATATACATCTCTCAGGCCATATTCACCTTGAAGGTAAGCACAAACCGGGAAAATACGGTTTTGATCGTCAACGATGGCTTCAACCATTTGGGCAGCCGCAGCACCTGGCGCATACCAGGCTGAGGTTCCCATAAGATTTACGAGCTCCCCGCCACCTTTTTTCGTGCGCTCAACAATTTTGTCGAGTTCTTCTTTTCCAAGGAGTTCAGTTACCGGAATACCATTGATTGATGTGTATCTCGGCAGTGGAACCATTGTGTCGCCATGGCCTCCCATCAAAAGCGCGTGGACGTCGGTGGGAGAAACATTCAATGCGTCAGAAATAAATGCGCGGTAACGGGCAGTATCTAAAGTGCCGGCCATACCGAAAACCTTGCGGGATGGTTTGTTGCTTGCCATGTAAGCTGCATAGGTCATTACGTCAAGCGGATTTGAAACCACAATGATGATGGCATCAGGTGAGTATTTTACGGCCTTTTCGGTCACTTCCTTCACAATGTTTGCATTTGTCTTTATCAAATCATCGCGCGACATGCCAGGTTTGCGGGGTAATCCGGATGTAATAACGATCACGCCAGAACCTTTGGTTTTCAGGTAATCGTTTGTTGAACCTGTAACACGTGTGTTATAATGGTTGATAGGGGCAGTCTGCCAGATGTCGAGGGCTTTGCCTTCGGCAGTACCTTCTTTGATATCAACCAGAACAACTTCTTTACAAAGATTTTTGTGAGCGATAACATTGGCGCAGGTTGCACCTACATTTCCAGCTCCGATAACAGTGATTTTTTCCATAGTTGTGTATTTAACTTTGTTTCGAATAATTCAGTTTTTTCCATTTTGTTGTGCAACCCGACTTATTTTTTTCTACAAACCAGATGTTGAAACATCAAAGAAGTTGCGCAAACGAAGTAATGCACAAATATACATATCTTGTTTTATGTTTGTTGCCGGCAAATTAATTTTTTAGTCTTTATTGTGATTTTTTTTGACGTAAGTTATGTCTTCAGCATGCATAAAAAAGGCCGGATTGTTTGTCCGGCCTTTTATGAAGATTTTAAATTTACCTCATTTGTGGCAAACGTCCGGGTGTAAATGGTGCATTCAATGCATCCAGACTGGCTTCAACAGATTTTAATTCATCGTCGAGTTTTTTCAGATGGTCTAAAACTACCGGCAATTCTTCCCTGACGATTTCGTAATTGGAACGCATGGTTTGTGTAGGTTCGCTTGTCGAGGCCCATGTTCCTGAAAGAACTGCGCCCATTCTGTAGCTCAGTGATACTTGTTCCGGTGGCACTTCTTCGAAACTTGCAGCTGCTTTTGTTCCGTTCATCGTGAAGTCTATATCGCGCAATTGTTCGGTGATGCTGCGTGTTTTCTGGCGCAAGGCGTCAGGAGCCTGATAGGTGTACTGAAGCAGTTGACGGATGTTTTCGTTGCGTCTTTCGAGCTCTCTTGCAAAGCGCTGAGCGCCATCAACAACGCTTCTGAGTGCTGCTGCATCTTTGTGGAACTGAACCATTGCTGGTCTGTTTGCAGCTGGCAAAGAAGTATTGTTCAACACTTTGGCTTCAAAAGATACCGGTCCGGCAAGTTGTTTCACTTCACCGTTGTGGTCCATTGAAAGTTCAACAGAATATTTGCCCGGTAAAATCATCATGCCGTCCATATTGTTTGAAGAAGGCTTGAATTCGGGCTTTTCAGCAGCGCGCGCCATTGGGCTGTCATAACGCAGGCGCCAGTTAACGCGGTTGATGCCTGTTTTGGGTTCCTGATAAAGTTTTCTGACGATATTGCCCTCTTCATCTTTAATCGTAAAAATGAGGTAAGGCGCGATTTCGTCTTCTTCGGCTCTTAACTCTTCTTTTGTTGGCTGAGGAATACGTTCAGATTTATCGAAAAGTTCTTTTTCTTTTTTAAGTCGCAAATCCTTTTTTGTTTTTGGAACTTCCTTCAGGAAATAGGTGAAAGTAGCACCAAAATCGGGGTTGGGAGCCGTGTAATACATGGAACCTGTTCCGTATCTTGCACCTCCCTCCAAATACATCAAAGCATCTTTCACAGGGAAAAGCATTGCTTCTTCGCTTTTTAGTTTTTTGGCATCAACATGGCGCAAGGGGTCATAGTTGTCGATGATGTAGAATCCGCGGCCAAAAGTGGCGATTACAAGATCGTGCTCACGTTCCTGAATGGCAATGTCGCGCACCGGGATATCAGGCAGGCCGGCACCGAGTTTGGTCCAGATTTTTCCGTTATCAACACTGAAAAAGAAACTGTATTCTGTACCAACAAACAAAAGATCTTCTTTTACGAAATCCTGTGCAATGGTGTGAACGGTTTCCTTTGGCAGATTGCTTGCAACGGAAGTCCATGTGCTGCCTTTGTCGGATGATTTCAATACATAGGCTGTGAAATCATCGCTTTTCAGGTTGTTGAAAGTGGCGTAAACAACATTTTCGTCAAAGCGTGAAGGCATCACATCGCTCACATAGGCATACTTGGGAACGCCGGGGAAATTTTCCTGTTTTCTCCATGTTTTGCCGTCATCTTCGCTCACCTGAATCAGCCCGTCATCGGTACCGACATAGATGAGTCCTGCTTTGAGCGGTGATTCTGCCAGCGAAACAATCGTGCCCCATTGTGAGGTCGAAAGGTCTTTGGCAACGGCATTGGATGGCCAGTATTTATCCATCACCTTAAACTGGTTGCGGTCTTCATCGCGAGTGAGGTCTTCGCTGATAACTTCCCAGCTGTTGCCTCTGTCGTTGCTTCTGAAAACCTTGTTTGCGGCCATATATAGCCTTGTTTTATGGTGTTTGCTCAGGAAAAACGGGCTGTCCCAGTTCCAGCGGTAATGCAGTTCACCTTTGCGGGGTTCAGGCTTTATTTTGATGCGTTCAGCGCTTAATTTGTCATATCTGAAAATGTTTCCGTACTGATAGGCCGAATATACAATGTTTGGATTGTCTTCTTCGATAGCCTGCCAGAAGCCGTCGCCACCAAGGGTTACAACCCATTCATCACTGGCAACACCGCTGCTGTTGGTGTTACGTGATGGACCACCCATGCTGTTGTTGTCTTGTGTTCCACCATAGACCCAGTAGAAAGGTTCAGTGTTATCTACATTGACACGGTAATACTGTGTAACAGGTAAATTTGATTTGAATATATAATGTTCGCCATCATCAAATGTTTCGTACAAACCGCCATCACCACCAATGGTAAAGTGTTTTGTGTTTTCAGGATTGATCCACATGCAATGGTCGTCGACATGGCGCTTGTTGATGCCAATGTTTTTCCAGGTTTTGCCACCATCGACAGTAACCTTTGAATACACATCAAGGCTGTAGACTTTTTCCTGATCAACCGGATCACAAACGATGAAATTGAAATACTGTCCGCTGGAAGTATAGCTGCTCATTTTTGACCATGAAGCACCTCTGTTGGTTGAGCGGAAGAAACCACCTTTTTCATCGGCAGCTTCGGCAATGAGGTAGATATAATCAGGATTTGCAGGGGAAACTTCGATACACATTCCACCAACATGGCCCGAAGGAAGTCCGCTTGTGAGTTTCTGCCAGTTTTTGCCGGCATCGGTAGTTTTGTAAACGGCAGACTCAGGTCCACCACCGATTTTGGTATAGAAATGTCTGCGGCGTTGTTCAGAAGTTGCATAAATGACATCCGGATTACGGGGATCCATTGTCATGTGATTTACGCCAGTATTTTCGCTAATAAAAAGCACTCTTTCCCAGGTTTTGCCGCCGTCGGTGGTTTTGTAAAGCCCTCTCTCACCGCCTGGTCCCCAGACTGAACCTTCTGCTGCTACATATACGACATCAGAGTTTCGGGGATCTATCAATATTTTTCCTATCTGGCGTGACTCTTTCAATCCCATGTTTTTCCATGTTTTTCCACCATCTTCAGTTTTGAAAACGCCATTTCCATAGCCGAGCGCCCTTTGGTGTGTGTTTTCACCTGTGCCTGCCCACACAACATTTGTGTTGTTCGGGTCGATGGCCATAGCACCAATAGCATAAGCGCCGTAATTTTCGAATACGGGAGTGAAAGTAGTTCCGTTGTTTACAGTTTTCCAGATATGGCCTGAGCCTACCCCTGCATAATATTCACTGTAGTTATAGGGGTTTACAGCGATGGCCGAGATGCGTCCTGAAGTAAAGGCTGGTCCGATGCCACGCCATTTCAGGCCGCTGAAAGTTCCACTCTTCAGGGTGTCGGATGCCTGACTGTCTGTTTTTTTCTTCTGTGCGCTTAATGGTGAGGCCAAAGCAAAGAATAAAAACATCGAAAGAAATAGTAAAGTCACTCTTTTCATAAATAATTGTTTCATAGTGAATAGGTTTTTGAACAGATTAAAAGTAGTTCCAGAAACTTGAATCCATAATATAAATCAGTTAACGGTTGTTTTAAGTCAGAAACTGATTCCGTTTTTTAAAATGATACCGGAAGAGATGATAACCAATAGTGCTAATAAGGGTAAAATAAGCGCTGGTTTTTTGTTAATCGAAATCAAC
>JAGXRB010000312.1 GCA_018336075.1 Bacteroidota bacterium | reverse complement strand
CATCTTCTATGGCTGCTTTTGGGTTTTCCAGCAGATTTTTTCTGAAAGTCTCGTCTTTCATTGCCTTCGCAATGAGTTTCTCTTCGAGTTGTTTTCTTTGTTTGTTAATATTTTCCATTGGAATCCAGATTTAAGTTTGTTAAGATGCAGAATAACGATTTCAATAAACAGTGTTATTAAAAGAAGAACTCCGAATTACAAAAATTCTAATCCCTTTAGTTGAAACAAACACCTAAGCTACACGAACCAATTCCTGATTCTTCCTTTGTTGGTCCATCGCCATACCCTCCAGAAACCATTTCAAGTTCTGCCTCCGAAAGTTCATCTTCGGTTTCGGGATTGATTTTTGGCGGCAAGACCAGGTAAAAAGTTGAAGGATTTTCTTCCACAACTATTAAATTGATGGATTCAGGAAGCTTGATGCCTGTTTCCTCTTCTATGGCAGCCTTTGGGTTTTCCAGCAGATTTTTTCTGAAAGTCTCGTCTTTCATAGCCTTCGCAATGAGTTTCTCTTCGAGTTGTTTTCTTTGTTTGTCAATGTTTTCCATTAGAGGGTAGATTAAAGTTTGTTTTGAATGCAGAATAACAATTTCAATAGATATTGTTATTGAAAGAAGAACTCCAAAAGTACACAAACTCTAACCTGTCTCGACCTGCGAAAAAACTATATTTTCACCGTGTATCTTAATGCTCTTTTTAAAAAAAGCACCTAATTATTTGCTTGCGCAAAAGCCTTAATACAGATAAAATATCCCATTTATGTTTGGTCGGCAAATTTTCAAAAAATCCACACTTCAAAAAATGACTTCCCCTGAAGATTTGGATGAATTGCTTCAGGTTAATTCCGCCCGTTCATGATTGTTGTTTTCGGCCATCAGTATGGTGATTGCAGGCATGCTGTTATGGGGTTTCTTTGGCTCCATTACACAGAATGCAAAAGGATTCGGAATCATCAAAACCCTTGAATTACCTAGGGAAGTAGTAGCGATCCACGCAGGATAGGTCGATTCAGTTTTCTGTAAAACCGAAGATATTGTTAGCCGTGATCAAAGACTGTTGAAGGTTTATTTGTTGGAAGAAAAAACCTATACTTAAATATTTTCTCCCTTTGATGGCAAATTTACAAGGTTCAACAACAGAAAAATGATCAAGTAGGGAATATTTCATTTTTCAAAACTTTTTCTTTAAGCTGGTTTTCGATGATTCTATCTGCAATGCTGTTGATAATGCACTGATTTATTATTGAGTAGGAAAGGTAATGAAATTACTATTTATTTAACCGAGACATTTTGTTGGATTAGAAGTATCAAGCATTGGCCAAGGATCACAAGTACCATCACCATAGCCTACTGAAACCATTTCAAGTTCTGCCTCCGAAAGTTCATCTTCGGTTTCTGGATTGATTTTTGGCGGCAAAATCAGGTAAAAAGTTGAAGGATTTTCTTCCACAACTTTTAAATTGATGGACTCAGGAAGCTTGATTCCTGTTTCTTCTTCGATGGCAGCCTTGGGGTTTTCCAGCAGATTTTTTCTGAAAGTCTCGTCTTTCATAGCCTTCGCAATGAGTTTCTCTTCGAGTTGCTTTCTTTGTTTGTCAATATTATCCATTGGAATGCAGATTTAAGTCTATTATGATGCAGAATAACGATTTCAATAAATAGGATCATTGAAAGAAGATCTCCAAAAATACAAAAATTCTAATCCGACTCAACCTGCGAAATAACTATATTTTCACCGTTTATCTTGTTGCCCTTTTAAATAAAGCACCTATATTTGCTTGCGCAAAAGCCTTAATACAGATAAAATATACCATTTATGTTTGGTCGGGAAATTTTCAGAAAATCCACACTTCAAAAAATGACTTCACCTGAAGATCTGGATGAATTGCTACAGGTTAATTCCACCCGCACCTGGTTATTGTTTTCGGCCATCAGTATGGTGATTGCAGGCATGCTGTTATGGGGTTTCTTTGGCTCCATTACACAGAATGTAAAAGGATTCGGAATCATCAAAACCCTTGAATTACCTAGGGAAGTAGTGGCAATTCACGCTGGACAGGTCGATTCAGTTTTCTGTAAAACCGGCGACCTGGTGAGCCGTGATCAAAGACTGTTGAAGGTTTATTTGTTGGAAGAAAAAACCTATGCTGAAATATTTTCTCCCTTTGACGGCAAAATTACAGGGTTAAACGTCAAAGAAGGCACTTATGTTAATACCGGTACTCCCGTGCTCGAAATGATGAGAAACAGAGAAAGTTCAGCCATCACTCCGGAAGTGATATTTTTTGTTGCGGAACAGGATATCTCAAATCTGAAAACAAAAATGATTGCCAACCTTGAGATTGCCAGGAAAGGTGTTCCTATTGAGTTTTTGAAAGGCAGAATTACTTTTATCGCTAATTATCCTGCGTCCAGAAGTGCAATTCAGATGTATTTTCCTAATGAAGGCAAAGCTTTAAAATTAAGCGACATTAATTATTATGAAGTCAGAGCTTCCCTGTTGATGGATACCTCAGAGATGTCTGCTACCGTAAAAGAAGTGCTCTATTCCTTGAATGGTTTGTCCTGTCGCGTGGTTGTCACTACAGCCACACACAGCCCGGTGGAATTTCTGCTAAACTGATTCTGCTAATTCTACATTAACAATGACTTTGAACCCCCTACATATCGTCAGGAAGCTCTACTATCGGATCGTCGGTATAAGAAGGGTGAAAACGCCTACAGTGCTCCAGATGGAAGCACTTGAATGCGGGGCTGCCTCGCTTGGTATCGTATTGGCTTATTATAAGAAATATGTGTCGCTGGAAAAACTGCGGGTCGATTGTGGTGTATCACGCAACGGGAGTAAGGCCAACAACATTTCCAAAGCAGCCCGCAACCACGGTCTGGAGGTAAAAGCATTTAAAAAAGAACCGGAACAGCTGAAAGATTTTCCTGTCCCGATGATCGTATTCTGGAATTTTTATCATTTCCTGGTCGTAGAGGGATTTGGCAAAAACAAGGTTTACCTGAACGACCCGGCTTCGGGACCTCGGGTGGTGGATAATAAAACTTTTAATGATTCCTTTACGGGTGTAGTACTAACATTCAAGCCGGGACCGGAATTTCAGGCTGGTGGTGAGAGACCGAAGTTTTTCTCCATTCTGATGAACTGGTTAAAAGGGTATAAAACAAGCCTTCTTTTTCTTTTTCTGGTCGGCCTGGCTATTATTGTTCCCGGACTTGCCATTCCTGTGTTCTCGAAAATTTTTAT
>JAGXRB010000311.1 GCA_018336075.1 Bacteroidota bacterium | reverse complement strand
TTTACCTGTAAACTTGCATTCAGTATAGAAATATTATTGAAAGGATTCAGATAGTTGCCTTCACCGCAGGAAATATTTTGCACATTGGTGCCGGTTAATTTTGTGAGATGTGGTATCCATTCACCGTAATTATAGATGTCTCCCGAGATATTAAGTGTAAAAAGCCATCCTGTACGTTGAATTTTACCTTTGTTTACAATGTTGCCAGAAATATTGACATTTGTCGTGGTTTGCAGATTGGTAACACTGTCCTCAACAACCACTGTTCCATTCAGTGCTATATCACCCAAACGTGCTTTGTTGTTCAGTTTTATACTGTCACCGGTAAGTGTAAGGTTATGATTATAGTTGCCAAGATAGGCATCATTTAAAAAATAAATATTGTTTGTCTCAAAAACATTCCCGTTTTCAAAACGGCCATTTCCATGCAAGTGAAGCGCATTTCCCTGCAGATTGAAACTTGACCCATTTAAAAGAAATGGGCTTTTCAGATAAATCGGCGTTAATGCCTTTACCTGTAAACTTGCATTCAGTATAGAAATATTATTGAAAGGATTCAGATAGTTGCCTTCACCGCAGGAAATATTTTGCACATTGGTGCCGGTTAATTTTGTGAGATGTGGTATCCATTCACCGTAATTATAGATGTCTCCCGAGATATTAAGTGTAAAAAGCCATCCTGTACGTTGAATTTTACCTTTGTTTACAATGTTGCCAGAAATATTGACATTTGTCGTGGTTTGCAGATTGGTAACACTGTCCTCAACAACCACTGTTCCATTCAGTGCTATATCACCCAAACGTGCTTTGTTGTTCAGTTTTATACTGTCACCGGTAAGTGTAAGGTTATGATTATAGTTGCCAAGATAGGCATCGTTTGAGAAGAAAATGTTCGCAGTTCCGGTCACGTTTCCGTTCTCGAAACGTCCGTTTCCAAGGAGATGCAAGGCATGCCCCTGAAGATTGAAATTTGCGCTATTAAGTAAAAATGGGCTGCTTAGATAAATAGGGGTAAGGGCAACAATGGAAAGACCCTGGTTTTGAACGGAAATATTAGTGAATGAATGTAAATAATTATTCGCTCCGCAAGAAATATTTTGAATTCCAGTACCAGTAAGTGTGGTATAGTGTGGGTCCCAGACTCCAAAATTTTGGATATTTCCTGAAACGTTTACATAAAACAGCCAGCCGGTTCGTTGAATCTGACCTTGATTCACCAGATTTCCATTGACAGTCATGGTTGTTGTTGTATTGGAGTTGATAAGTTTACCAGAGGCAGCGATTGTCAATCCGGCACATGTAGCCTGACCGGGGACTGATACTTCTCCATTCAAAACAACAAAATCATTGACTCCGGGAATTGTGCCTCCAACCCAGGTAGTTGGGTTTGTCCATGAGCCGCCTGAAGCCGTGCTCTGTATGGTTTGTTGCGCCAAAATCTGGTTGGCACAGAATAAGATCAGAAAAAGGAATAGTAATTTTGATTTCATAATATTTGTTTTTTGGTTTGAATATGTTTTAATCAATTATTTGGCAAGGGAATAGGAGATTCCGAGCGAATCTTTTTTGAATGGTCTAAAATTGGCAGAAAATAATTGGTTATTTCAGCAGACATGGATGCATAAAAATTCTTGACGCAGTGGGAGTGAACAGCGTTTAAGCGAGAGCAGTCAGCCACTCTAAAATTCTCAATTCTAAAAATTGAGGAATGCCTATCTGTTAAACTTTCGCCAAGATCTGGATTTTCTATATTGTTTTCCATGATCCTAAAAACCAACAGATTTTAATGGTATAAAAATAACACAGAAATCTATTTTTGTAAAGAAAAATAACTAAAAAATGAGAAAACGACCAGGAACGATTATTAATGATCGAAGAGAGTCAATTGTAAGGTGAAATAGTCAGTCCGAAAAGTATTGGCTGTAAGCTTGAAGGAAATGCCGTTAATAATCTCTTTGGATTAAAAATCAGCGGATTTCTTTTGGAAGCAAGTCCAAACACTTATTGATTTCCTGACAAACCAGCTCCTGATTACCAGTGCAATAGCCTCGGTGCTGACAAAAAACGCTCATTTTGTGATCAAAGATAATTGTGTAAGGAGCAGACACACCCATAGCCCTTCTGAAATCGCCATTTGTATCTATGTAAACATCGATGTCGATTGCTTGTCCGGCCAGATATGGTTTTATATGACTGCTTGAACCTGTTTCATCCACACAGATAGCGACCATTTTAATATTTTTTGGCATCAGTGAATCTTTGAAAACTTCATGGAGTGATTTCAGATTTTCGCATGAACGTGGCTCGGTAGTTTTCCAAAAAACCATCAGCAATGGTTTTCCGTTCCCCGAAATAGTGCGTGAATCAATTGACTTTCCATCGGGCGTTTTTAGATTCACTGATGGAAGCTTGTTTTGCTGAGCATAGAAACTTTTTACCAGCAAAAACATCAAGATAAAAGTAAAAAGACTGATTAATCTCAATTTGTTTTTTTTCATGGCTGTAAAAATTGGCAGGTTCTGAATAGAACATACCAAAGTTAAGCTTATACAACCCAAAAATCAAGTAAAATCAAAGAAAATTTGATTGATATTTAATCCTGCTTCCTGAAAAAAAATGTTGAAATTTATTGAGCCAGAATACATTTCATTGCAACCTTCACGCCATCTGCTGCACTTGATATGATACCTCCTGCGTAACCACTGCCTTCGCCAAGCATGTAAAGATTTGAGAATCCGGTACAACGTGCATCATCGTCTCTCAAAACCTGAACAGGAGAGGATGTTTTGCTTTCGAGGCCAAGCAAAATGCCTGTTTCAAAGTTTCTCATTTTTTGGCCGAAATCTAAAAGTCCGGCTCTCATTGCAGAAGTAACATGTGCCGGCAGCATTTCCCAAAGTGGAGCGATCTGCAAGCCAAGCGGAAAACTACTTTCCAATTTTTTGTTTTTTATTTTACTTTCCAGGAAATCGGATATATTGCATGCCGGCGCTACATAGTTGCCAGTAAAATCAAAAAAACTTTTTTCGAGTTGTTCTACCAGATCGAGTGCTTCTGAAGGTGAAACAACTTTTCCTGCCAACGAATCAGGATGAATGCCAGCGACACAAGCAGCGTTGGCAAATCGTCCGTCGCGCAGATAGTAGCTCATGCCGTTTACGATATTTGTTTTTTCGAATGCAGCAGCAGGCACAACCATTCCGCCCGGACACATGCAAAAAGAATAAACCTGATGTTTGTTATCAGCATTGGATGTTAGCCTGTATTCGGCTGCTTTCACACCGGGCAAAGCAGGTTTTCCCCATTGTGCTATGTTAATAATTTCCTGTCTGTGCTCCATTCGGCTGCCCAAAGCAAAATTTTTGGTTCTGAATAAAACGCCATTTTGCATCAGCATGCGATAAGTATCATAGGCTGAATGGCCTGGAGCAATGAAAACTCTGTCAGGATTGAAATTTCCTTTGTTGGTAATAACCTCAACGACCTGACCATTTTTTACGCTGATGTCGGTCATCATTGTTTCAAACAGCATTTTTCCTCCGGCCTCAATAAACTGTTGTCTTAGTTTTTTTACAATGCGCTTGAGGTTGTCAGTTCCGAGATGTGGATGAGCCATGTAGGCGATTTCGCGCGGAGCACCGGCGGCGATGTATGAATCGAGTATAAATTGCCTTTCCTTTGAAATGTGTTTTGAGCGAGAAGTAAGTTTGCCGTCAGAGAAAGTGCCTGCACCACCTTCGCCAAAAGCGTAATTGCCTAAAGGATTGAAAATGCCTTCCTTTTCAAACAATTCAATTGAGCGATCCCGTTTTTCAACCTCAAAGCCACGGTCGATCATTGTGACTTCAAAACCTGCCCGCTGAAGCACAAATGCACAAAAAAAGCCAGCAGGGCCATTGCCGACAACCAGTGCACTTTCATTTCTATCTTTGACCGGTATCATCAAAGGCTCGTAAGGAAGCGCTCCGCCACCTTTTATTTCATCTGAATGCACTGCAATGGTCAGCAACCAATGGATATTTGATTTGTTTCGTGCATCAAGACTTTTATTTTCAATTTGAAAACTGAAATTTCTGATATGCAACTGATTTGCAATTTTTTTCCTTAGTTCCCCATCACTGAAGGATGTTGGCATTTTTAGTGAAATATTTTTATAGCCCATTGAAGTAATTTGTTGAACAAAAATAGACCAAAAGTAAGAACAGCATGACATTGGAATGGATTAAAGGTTTTGCTGCTGAAGTTTAAAATTATCAGACTAAAGTCTTAAAGCGGAAATTTTCTGTCAGCAGTGACCAAAAGGTCAATCAGAATGGCATTTACCCCTTTTCGATAAAAAATAGATGACAAATAGTTAAGCGTTTTTCCTATTTTTACAAACTAATTATAGAATTGAAGCGGGTATAACAGAACTTTTCGATTGAAGCATGAAAAAATCCGGATGGTGGTTAATTTGGTTGATGCAATTCATCTTGTTTTCAGGACTTGATGGAAGAGCTGCTGAAAATCAGTTTACTGTTTTTCATTATAAAAGTATCGATTATGGTGGAGGAAATCAGAATTGGGATATAAGTAAGGATTCCTCAGGGCGTGTTTTTATTGCCAATAATGCAGGACTTCTTGTTTTTGATGGCTCAAGAACACGCCTTTTTGAGTTACCAGAAAGAACAATCATCAGATCAGTAAGCTGCATTGGAGAAAGGGTTTATACCGGATCATTCAAAGAATTTGGTTTTTGGGAAGAACGCAATAATGGCTTATGGGAATATCAATCGCTCGTTTCGCTCGTTGACAGTGGCGCATTTCAGAATGATGAAATTTGGAAAATAGTAAATCTGGGAGAGAAAATTTATTTTCAGAGTTTCGGAAATATTTTTGTTTACGACCAGAAAACAGTGACAAAACTTGATTTGCCCGGACCTGTACTTTTTCTGCTGAAAAGCGGTGAAAGACTGTTTGTACAGGAAATTAACGGTGGTTTACACGAGATTATAAATGAAGCATTTAGATTCATTCCAGGCAGTGAAATTTTCGAAGATACTGAAGTTAAGACCATTTTATATCTGAAAGAAAATGAAATAGTTATCGGAACATCCTCTCTTGGGTTGTATCGTTTTGATGGCCTCAGTTTTAAGGAGTGGGAAACTGAAGCAACTTCGCTTTTAAAACAATTTAAAATCAACAACGGGCTTTTACTTGGTGACAAACTTGTTTTCGGAACAATTTTAAAAGGATTGTTCGTGTTAAATATTGAAGGTAAATTGCTTCATCATATGCATAGTAGCAACTGGCTTCAAAACAATACAGTACTTGCGCTTGAGGAAGATGATGAAAATAACCTATGGATTGGACTTGACAAAGGTTTCGACTTTGTTTGGTTTCATTCACCCATCGAAACATACCGTGATTTATTTATGGAAGCCGGAAGTGTTTATACGGCTGCAATGTTTGAAAATGATTTGTATGTCGGTACAAATCAAGGTATTTACTACTATCACATCAACGAAAAAGGCAAGTTTACTGACAGGAAACTGCTTGATGATTCTCAGGGTCAGGTTTGGTTTTTGAAAGTAGTTGACGAAAAATTATACTGCGGTCTTAATGATGGCACATTTGTCATAAAAGATCACAAATTGATCCGGGTGAGCGATGTAAACGGGGGCTACAATTTTGTTCCCATTCAGGCAGGTGATAAAAACAGAATACTGCAAAGTTCTTATAACGAAATTGTTGTTTTTGAGAAGAAAAGCGACATATGGCAGAAAAGTCATACTGTGAAAGGTTTCAATGCACCGGCCCGCTATTTAGAGTCGGATCATCTTGGCAATTTGTTTATTGGACACAGTATCACAGGACTTTACCTGCTTCAGCCGTCTCCTGAAATTGATTCAGCAGTCCATTTCAGAAGTCTGGGAGCTGACGATGGAATAGCATTTAAAACAAACAAAGTTTTTAAGATCGATGGCAGAATCGTAGTTCCTTCAGATAAAGGCTTTTACCAGTGGAATGCGCTTTCAGGGCGTTTTGAAATATGGGAGGAACTCAATACCCAACTCGAAAGCTTTGCCAATGCCCGCACAGTGATTTCACTCGGACAGAATAAGCATTGGCTCATAAAGCCAAATGAAATAGGCATGTTTGAGATTAGGTTTGGAAAAGCTGTGTTCCTCTATAGAATTATTCCGGAAATGTTTGATCTTAATCTTATTGAAGATTACGAAAACATTGCACTGCTTAATGATAGTCTCCATCTGATTTGTTTGGATGATGGTTTCGCAATTTTAAACATCTATAATCTGAACAAGTTGGGCAACTCAAGAAATGCGCCAAGAATAAAGGAATTGCAATTCTGGAAACTTAAGAATTTGCAAAAGATATTTCATAAAAGCTTTGAATCAGATAAAAAGCAGCTTTCCTACAGGTTTAACAATATTTCTATTGCTTTTGCCTCGCATGAAACCGTTGGCAGAAAAAAGTATTTTCAATACATGCTCGAAGGCATGGATGAAGGTTGGTCGGAATGGAGCACAAACACAGGTGCAGAATATTTCCGGTTACCTCCAGGAAACTATGTTTTTAAGCTTAAAAGTCTTACTGCAAAAGGATTTGAGACTGAAATAACAAATTTCGCATTTCGTATACGACCTCCATGGTATCTGACTTATTATGCTTTTGGGTTGTATTTTCTATTATTGATTTTGTTTGCAATTCTTTTGTTGAACTACTATCGAAGATTACAATGGAAAAAGCAGGAACAACAGCTGCGGGAAGAAAACGAACAGATTAAAGTAAGAAGCAAACAAGCCGAGTCAGAATTGATGAAACTTAATAATGAAAGACTTCTTGACGAAATAACATCAAAAAATATGGAGTTGGCTAAAAATACCATGGCCATGATCCGGAAAAATGAACTGCTGATCGACATCAGAAAGGAGTTTGAGTCTCAAAAAGAAGAATTGGGCAACCGTTTGCCCTCAAAATATTTTAATCGTATCAATAAGCTCATCGAAAGCAGTTTGAACAGCGAGCATGACTGGGAGATGTTTGAGCATCTTTTTGATCAGGCCCACGAAAACTTCTTTAAGCGTTTGAAACAGGAATATCCTGACCTTACAACTTCCGACTTCAGGCTGTGTGCTTATCTCAGGATGAATCTCTCCTCAAAGGAGATTGCCCCACTGCTGAATATTTCTATTCGGGGAGTAGAAGAAAAGCGTTACAGGTTGAGAAAGAAAATTGGATTGTCCACCGAACAAAATCTGACTGAATTTATCATCGGATATTGATAAATATTTTTGAATTTTGACATAAAAGATATATGCTACATCATTGGTGATGAAACTGAATACTTGACTTGAAAGCATTAGAATTAAATGATATTTGTTTGATATTTCGACAGGAATAAGATGCAAAAAGATGAAAATCAATAATATAAATACTGTCAGGATACTAGTTTTTAGTCTTGTTGGCTTACTTACAGCAGCTGATGTTTTTCCTGATAATACACAACTCTCCAAAATTTCTTTTTCATCAATAAGTATTTATCAGGGATTACCCAGCAGCACAGTTTTTGCTATTCATCAGGACAAATTTGGTTTTGTTTGGTTCGGCACACGCGAGGGGTTGGTGCGTTTTGATGGCACTAATATCAAAGATTTAAGTTATCTGTCAACAGCTGAATTCTCTTTGACGGGTAAAATGATTACAGCAATTAATGAAGATGAAAATGGTAACTTGTATATTGGTGTTTGGGAGAGCGGGCTGTTTTTTTATAACCGAAAAACTGGTAAGCTAAATAGAATCAATATACTAAACGACAGTGTTTCGAAAAGCCAAATGAGTGTTTGGAGAATTGAAAAGGGCTTCAATGGCGATTTGTATGTGGGAACAAAGGATCATGGTCTGTTTGTCAAACCAAAAGAAGGTTCATATTTGGTTCCAATATCAAGCGAATTGACAGAATTGAATCCAAGAGATATCACAAGTCTTCTTCTTGACAGTCATAACCGGCTATGGGTAAGCAGTAGTAATGGATTGATAATGATTGATTTAAATAATGATTCTGATCTAAATCATTTATCAGGTAATTTCAATGTGGTCTCTGAAATCAAGAGCAACGTTATTCATGAGGATTTAAATGGAATAATTTGGATCGGAACAAATGCGTCTGGCCTTTATCAAGTAAAAGAAGAGGAAAATTCCATAATCGTTGTGAAAGCTACAGATCTTTTTGATAATTTGAATATAAGAGCCCTCGAAAGTGATAATAATGGCCGCCTTTGGGTCGGAACTGATGGTGATGGGCTCCATATTTACGATTTTGAGAATAATAGCGTTTCGCAATCGGTTAAATTGGCATCAAATTCCTCGGGACTAAGTTCAAATACAATTTTTTGCTTGTATAAAGACAAATTTGGTTCAATGTGGATTGGCACGAATAAAGGAGGTGTGAATGCTGCACATCTGCAAAAGAATAAATTCAAAAAATTAGGTGCATCGATGAAGTCATTTAGCAATGCAATGGTAATGGCTGTTTTGCAGGATAGAACCGGCAGGCTGTGGATTGGGACAGATGGAAGCGGGTTTGGTATTTTAGACGACATGGCGGATAGTTCCTTGAATGTGAAATTCTCTTTAGGTGCAGGCAAAGCTGTAAAAGCAATT
>JAGXRB010000310.1 GCA_018336075.1 Bacteroidota bacterium | reverse complement strand
GGTGGACGGATTGTTGAAACCATGTCAGTGTCAGGTAAGCAAGGCCAGAAAATGTGGGATACACGTGGATTGGTATCCGGAACATACTATTATGTCCTTATTAATGCAGGTGAATACAAATCCGGAAGGATTGTATTACACAAGTAAATAAACCAAACTTGCTGTGCAGTCTTTTCACTGCACAGCAGGTTTTTTCAAATACAATGACATTATGATAAGGTCGATTTCGATATTCATGGTTCTGTTTTTCATTCATCTGGCAACCCTTGCCCAGCACTACCAGTTCGAGTGGCAAAACTGTTTTGGGGGCACAGGCTTTGATGAGGCATATAGTATTGCCCAAACAGAAGACGGCTATATTGTTGCAGGTTTACACAGGTCAACAGATGGGGACGTAACGGAATATTATGGGGCCCCTGATGGTTGGGTGATCCGACTTGACCAGGACGGACAAATGATATGGCAAAAATCTTATGGAGGCTCCAATGGGGAATATATCAAGAGTGTTTTTTCAATGGCTGATGGAAATTTCCTGCTTGCCGGCCAGACAGCATCCCATAACGGCACCATTGATTATAACCCATACCCGGGAACCTGGAGCTATTGGTTTATGAAAATTGACGGGCAGGGCAACATCATCTGGCAAACCATTGCAGGCGGGCCAAATACCAATTGGCTTTGGGGGGCGTACCCCACGGCCGATGGTGGGATTATTGGCGTGGGTGAGATCGTTGGTGGTGGTGGTGATATATCCAATTATTTTGGTTCCATTGATGCCTGGGTAGTCAAACTGGATGCCAACGGACAGGTTGAGTGGGACTATACAGTGGGCACCGATAGAATCCAATATGGTAACTCGGTGATACAAACCTCCGATGGGGGTTACCTCGTAGCCGCCAACGGCCTTATTGGTCTGGAAGGTAGCCTTGATTGCGAGTCAACCCACTGGGCAGCAGGCATACTCGTTAAGCTTGATGCCAACGGTCAGAAGGAATGGTCGCGCTGCTATGGTGGCACAGGGGACGAAACAATAAATGATGTTGCAGAAGTGGATGACGGTTATGTTTTTACCGGCATAGCAGCCTCAAGCGATGGCGACCTGACCGGTTGTGGTTTGCACAATCCTAACTCTGACCGTCCAACCGATGTATGGGTAGCCAAAATTGATTTCGAGGGCAATATGCTGTGGCAACATTGCTACGGTGGTAGTGGCCGCGACCAGGGAAATACCATTAAAACACTACCTGAAGGTGGACTGGTATTGACTGGAACAACCCCATCACATGATGGGGACGTGTCGCTCAATTATGGGTTGCAAGGCAACCCAAACATTTGGTTATTACGGTTGGATGACGGAGGCCAATTACTTCATGAAGGATGTTACGGTGCTGCTTTAAGAACAAACTCTCTGGGCAGAAATAATTTCGTTGTACTTAACAATAATCGACTGGTTGCTGTTGGCACCACAAGGTCGAAAGCACACCACCCACCAGAATACCAAGGCAATGTGGATTGCGGCAATTACAATACCGGTATGAATAGTTCAGACTGGTGGGTTTTCGAAATATACGATACCACGGTATTTGTGCAGGAGCATCTCAATCCCGCACTTTTTAAGCTTTTCCCCAACCCCGCCACCACCGAAACATGGCTACAGCTGCCCGAAAACATAGTGCTTGAAAAGGCAAGAGTTGAGCTATACAGCTCTTCAGGCAGGCTCCTCTACAAGGCACAGCCAACAAGCCACTTTCATAAAATAGAAACCGCAAACTTACCCAAGGGTTTGTATTTAGTAAGGCTCTGGAATGGAAGCAGTTGGATGGTGGAGAAGCTGGTGGTGAGGTAGGGTCTGGATTTTCCGTGGTGGAAGCATGTTCAGTTTAAACAGATTTGTTTTTGCTGTCCCTTTTATTATTGTGGCAATGGACTACAATCGGAAATCAAGTTTCACGATTGGCACAAAAAAGCTGTTGCTGAGCCTGCTTTTTGTAGTGCTTTTCTTTTTGATGTTTGGTTCCTATGTGCATCTTCAGAATTTCCTGAAATTCCTTTTTCTGGCCGTCATCCTTCCACTTGCAATAAAGCATGAAAGTAAGCCTGTTTCTGTCATGGCACTTCTTCTGCTCATTGGATTGAATGTCTTTTTTCAATTGTTTTTCTACATCCGTTTTCTCACCGGAGGATGGATTGGATAAGAAATCACGAATTTTTTAGTTTTTTTTCTTTCTGTTAATCGTCATTCATCCTCCATTCACCGACCCGATTCCCCTGTTCGCCTAATAAGCATTTCGCTGTTTGCAATCCTGAACTATTTTTGCTTCAGATAAACATTAATAATTTTAACACTACTTAAATACTAAAGCTCATGGAAACGAAAAACACTTCATTAGACAGAAGGATGGTTGCAGGGGTTCTTTTAATCCTCGCCGGTGGTTTGCTGCTGCTCGACAGCGCCGACCTGCTTCCTTTCGACTTGCGCCACTACTTAATTTCATGGAAGACCCTTCTTATTGGTATTGGTCTTATCACTTTATCGAACCGTGAAAACCGCACTACAGGATGGATACTCATTGGAATCGGCCTTCTATTCTGGATGCCTGAAATAATGAACTACCGCATTCGTATGAGCGCAATCTTCTGGCCCGCCGTGCTCATCGGTATCGGTTTGATTGTTATCACACGTAGGTCAACACCTAAAGGTGAAAATTTCCCAAAAAACAAACATGTTTTTGCAGGTAGCAACCGCGATCATGTGAATCCGGAAGATTTTATCGACGAAATGGCCATCTTTGGCGGAGGAAATACAAAAATCATTTCTCCCAACTTTAAAGGTGGAAAAATAACAGCGATTTTTGGTGGTTCCGACATCAATATGATGTCTTCAACCCCTTCAAAAGAAGGTTGTGTTATTGATACTTTTATGCTTTTTGGTGGTACAAATCTCATTATTCCGGACGACTGGCAGATAAAATCAGAAGTTGTTTCCATCTTTGGCGGATACAGCGACAAACGAATGTTGCCCGTTGTAAGCAATCCTGAAAAACAATTACTGATTAAAGGAATGGTGCTCTTTGGCGGAGTAGAAATCAAAAGCTATTAAATCTCAAGATCCAACAAGGCTTCAAAAGCTGTGAAAGCGGAAATGCCTTAACGGGCATTTCTTTTGAAATAAATTATCTTTACGGTAACAAAAGCATTGGCACTGACGTCCAAACCACACAATCTTTAATTTAAAAGTCTGTTCATATGCTGAACCCATTTGTTAAGAACCGCAATTATTTTATCACATATCTGGCTGTCTGGATGATGATTATAGTCATCCAGACAATCATTCTGAACTATTATCAGGACATTGATCTGCTGGCAAGTATCACAGATGCGGCTGTCTTCAACGGTATTCTGGCACTCATAGGATTTAATCTCTGGTACGTGCTCAAGTTTAATCTCAAAGACCATCAAAGTCTTTTCGATCTGATCATTAACCATCTCCTTGCTGCTATTATTACCATTGCCATTTGGCTGATTTCAGGATACTATCTCCTTGTATCACTCGAAAGCGCCAATGCAGATTATCTGACATTTTTAAACATGTCGCTTCCCTGGCGGGCCATCATAGGTTGTTTCATCTACCTCATTTTTATACTCATCTATTATATGATGCTCTATAATGAAGACATTCAGCAGAAAATGCGAATTGAAGCTGAACTCAACAACCTTGTCAGGGAAGCAGAACTCAATGCATTGAAATCGCAGATTAATCCACATTTTTTGTTCAACAGTCTCAATTCAATCAGTTCATTGACGATGACTGATCCGGATAAAGCGCAGGAAATGGTGATCAAACTGTCTGATTTCATGCGCTACTCTTTGAGCCACGACCGCAACGAAACCACGAGCCTGAGGCGCGAACTTGAAAATGCACAACGGTATCTCGATATCGAAAAAGTTCGTTTTGGCAAGCGATTGAGATATGTATCAAATGTTCCAGAGACCTGCCTGGATGTTTCAATCCCTAACATGATTCTTCAGCCTTTGCTCGAAAATGCAATCAAACACGGCGTGCACAACAGTACCGAAGAGGTACTTATTGAGCTGCGTTGCGAACCTTCAGAAAAGTACATAGAGTTGCACGTTTTGAACGATTTCGACCCTGAAGGCACGCGCCCGAAAGGTGAGGGCATTGGACTGAAAAACATCCGGAACAGACTTCAACTGCTCTACCATCGCAACGATTTGCTGCAAATTAAGCTTGGTAAAATAGAATTTGAAGTAATTTTACGCATCCCAAAAAATCCAACAGCATGACAGCCAAAATACGTACCCTCATTATCGAAGATGAAGAACCTGCACGCAACCTGCTCCGTACCTTTCTTGAAAGTTTCGAAGAAATTGACCTGATCGGTGAATGCAGTGATGGATTCAGCGGACTGAAAACCATCAACGAGCTGCAACCTGATCTTGTTTTTCTTGACATACAGATGCCTCGTTTGACTGGATTTGAACTACTTGAGTTGCTCGATGATATTCCGGAAATTGTTTTTACCACTGCCTACGATGAATATGCCCTCAAAGCCTTCGATCTGAATGCAGTAGATTACCTGATGAAGCCTTTCTCAAAACAGCGCCTTCGTCAGGCGGTCGATAAAGTCATCGAACGTTTTCGGATTAAATCTTCCGGAAAAGAAAAAGTTTCGCAACTTGTTGAGCAGATGCATCAAAAAGCACGGCCTTTGGAAAGGATTGTCGTGAAATCAGGTTCCAAAATTCATGTAATTCCTATTCAGGATATCGAACAACTGGAGGCGCAGGACGACTATGTAATGATTCATACGGCGCAAGGCCGTTTCATGAAAAAGGAAACGATGGCTTCCATGGAACAAAATCTGCCCGAAGATAGTTTCATCCGCATACATCGCTCACATATCGTAAATGTCTCGCAGATTCAACGAATCGAACAATATGGCAAGGAGAGTTATTTGCTCATTCTCAAAAACGGCAATCAGGTCAGCGTGAGCAAAAGCCGTATAAAAGACTTGAAAAGGGAACTCGATTTCTGATGTTTTCCTTTTAAACCAATTTTAAATGCCGATGCTACATGAAAATAGTCCGATGATCCGCCTTTGGCGGAGAAATTGAACTATATTGAATGTGCAATCGGTATTTCACCTCCAACCCCTTCGGGCATACGCGTCAACTTAACAAATCCATCTATTTGGATAACAGCGACTTGCTTGCTTTAATACGTCTGAGTATGTAAGTGTCTCTGTCTTCAATTAGCCATTCCATTTCCTCGCCCTTTTCAATCTGCCCTGCTTCTGCAACAGCAGCCGGGAAATTGACATAGAATGACTTGGTTTTTCCTCGTTCAACCCTCTGTATCTTAACTTTTGATCCCATTTTATTTGATTATTATTAATAGTATAAATACTATTGCAAAGTTAATCAAAATTTTACTATCATGTCAAAAAAACGCCTCCGATTACGATTTCTTTGAAATGATTCAATCATTCGGGATTAGCCAAAAGCAAATCAGAGAATGGGCAAAGGAGCTTGGATTTGTAAAACGTGGTTCTGCAAAATTCGACCCCACCGCATTTCTTGCTGTGTTCTGTCTCAAGTCACAGGTTGCCTCGCCAAGCTACAATGATTTGGCGG